>USQH01000029.1 GCA_900556765.1 uncultured Oscillospiraceae bacterium | reverse complement strand
AAAAAGAACAAACGGCACATTACGAGTTAAACGGATTTGACCGATATGACGAGTATAACGAGGAAAATGAGCCGGATGTCGGATTTGACGTCGAGGGAATACCCATGGCGCCGAGAAAAAGCAGCGATATCCGCGGAGAAAATCAAAATGCGGCGCCGGCTCACAGAGATATACCGCTGCGCACCGCAAAATCGGGCGGACAGTCCGCACAACACAAAAGCCACGACACGCCGCAAAAGGCACCGTGCACCGGTAAGGACGTACGCAGAGACGATCTTGCTCGCCAAAATCGGCATGCCGAGGACAGGGGAGCCGTCAACGCCGAGCGCACACGCACTTCGTCACGCCGTCGCTCGGGTAAACGTCTGCCTGCCGAGGATAAAAAGCTTCGGCTGATAGACGGAGGAAAGCTCATAAAGCTGAAAGAAAGGCGGAAGGCACTGATTACGGCGGCAATATCGTTGGTCATCATTTTGGCGGTGATCGTGGCGGCAGCCGTAACTCCGGCGAGCCTGCTTGAGCTTATGCAGAACAACCTTACCTCTTTCGGCAGCGGAAACGGCTTTCCGATTCAGGTCAGTGATACGCGCACGCTCGGTATGCAGACGCGCAACGGCACTGTCTTTGCGCTGACCGACACACGCCTGTGTGCATATAACCGCAGCGGAAAGCTTGTCAGCACAGTTCAGCACGGCTATTCCGATCCAGTGCTGTGCATATCCGATTCGCGCACGCTGGTGTATGACCGCGGCGGAATGAAAATGCGTATTGACACGCTGAACACTAATATTGCCAATAAGACTCTTTCGCAAAAAATAGTCACGGCAGCTATCTCCGACAGCGGAAATGCCGCAGTCGTGACGGACAGTGACAAATCCGCTACTCAGCTTGTCGTTGCAGATAAGAGCTTCAGCACATTTACTGCGTGGAAATCGACCGAAAGAATTGCTGCCGTTACTCTCAGCCGCAACGGCAAGCGTGCCGCCGTATCGACGGTCGTTTCCGATTCGGGCAACTTTAAATCGGTTGTGTATCTTCTTGATGTTTCCGGCGATTCGATCACACAGTTGAGTCAAATCGATTTCCCCGGTGTTCCCATAGTAACGCTGAAGACGGTCGGCAAACGCGCTGTCGCAGTTGGCACCGATTTCATCAGCTCGTTTGATTTTGACGGATCCGGACGAGTGGATAAAAAGGTGGATTATTTGAGCCGCGTCGACTTCCAGCATGACGGCCGCGTGCTTATACTTAATAACCCGTCCAATAATATTCAGGAGACGAAGATAACCGTCACCGACGGATTACTGACAGAGCAGTACAGCTATGTAATTACCGAAAAGGCTGACAGCGCCTGTATCACCGACGACGGCGTCGCCGTTATACGCTCAAATAAGCTGTTTATGTACGATCAAAGCGGAAAATTCGTATCAAAATGCGACATCGGTTACGAGGGCACACGGCTTTCCCCGTATCTTGACGGATCGGCGGTGCTGTCCGATATGCAGGTCGGCTATTACAAATTCGGAAAGGGCGATGAAAGTTGAATGTTGGGGCAATAATAATTGATATTGTGATATTGGCTGTTACTGCGCTGACCGTGGTCATTTCCGCGAAGCGCGGCTTTATGCGTACCCTCATCAGCTCGCTCGGATGCGTCGCGGTGTTGGTATTGTCGGTAGTGTTTTCGTGGATCATTTCCGATTTTGTTTACGGCAGTTTCGTTCGTCCCCGAATGACTGAAAAGGTCGAACAGTCGCTTCAGGCGAGCCACGTTGTCGGCGATTCGGTGACTAAAGTGATCGATTCAGCGACCGAGGCTCTGCCGAAATACATTGTCAATATGGCGCGCTCGCGCGGACTTTTTGACAAGATTTCGAAAGGAGAACAGGCCGAGCGGCTGCAAGGCGGAGTCAAATCGGCGGCAGTTGCCGTTGTTGACTCGGTTATAGAACCGGTCGTTACCGGATTGGTTCAGACTATTTCAATGATAGTGCTGTTTATACTGGGAATGATCGCGGTGCGGCTGCTGTGCAGGCTGTCAGATCGGCTTGCGGGCGGCAAAATGCTCGGCGGTGTAAACAGCTTTCTCGGCGGTCTGATCGGATTGCCGTCGGGTATAGTTTTCGCAATAATTATTGCGTGGATATTTTGCTTCGCTGTCAGCTCAGCCAAAAACGGTTTTTTGGGAGTTACCGAGCAGACCATCGAGCAAACATATCTTTGCAAGCTGATAAACGGATTTAATCCGCTGCTTAAATAAGGTGTCGGCAGGAATAAAAAAGGAGGAATTACAAATGAAATCAATATTTACAATACCTAATATTCTTTCCACCTTCAGAATAAGCCTTATTCCATTTATAGTTTGGTATTATTACGATGATTTTAAGTATCATATGGTAGTTGTAGCGGCATTGGTGGTCGTTTCGGGTATCACCGACGTCGTTGACGGATTTATAGCTCGTCGGTTCAATATGGTTTCCGATGTGGGAAAAATACTTGACCCGATAGCCGATAAACTGACTCAGGCAACCGTTATGTTTTGCCTTGCCAGCAATCATACGGCGCTAATTCCGTTGGTTGTCGTAATAGTGATAAAGGAACTGCTGATGATGATAGGCACCATTGTTCTGATGAACGATCAGAAGGTGGAGACTCCTTATGCACGCTGGTGGGGAAAACTCGCCACAGTGGTGCTGTACTCGCTGATGATAGTGGTTATCGTGGGCGATTATTTCCACGCTATTCCCGATATAGTCGTTACCTTCATGTCGTCGGTAGCGATCGCGTTTGTCCTTTTCTCATTTTTGAGTTATCTGAATATATATTTCAAAAAGGATAAATAGTATTATGCTTTTGCTTTCCGCATGAAGCAAACATAATAATAACCCATGCGGAGAAACGGTGATTTTTAATTATGAAACTTTGTTCCAGATGCAACAAACGACCCGCAATGATAAACATTACGCGCATGGATGCCGGCAAATCGGTCAATGAATGGCTGTGCATACAGTGCGCGCGTGAGCTTGGCGTTAAGCCGATTGATGATATGCTCAAAAGCATGAATCTGTCGGAGGAAGATATAGATAATATGACCGAGGAGCTGATGGATAGCTTCGGCGGCATGATGAATCCGGAGGACGGTGAGGACTCCGATGATGCGTTCGAACCGGGCGGCGCAATGCAGTTCCCGTTCCTGAACAATGTGTTTGGCGCACAGCAGGACGAAAAGACCGATAAGGACAAAAAGGATAAAAAAGACAAGAAGGAAAAGAAAAAACGCAAAATGATCGGCGCATACTGCACCAATCTTAATCAGCGCGCCGCCGACGGCAAGATCGACCGCATAATCGGTAGGGAGCGCGAGCTTGACCGCGTGATACAGATACTTTCCCGCCGTACAAAGAACAATCCCTGCCTTATCGGTGAGCCGGGCGTCGGCAAGACCGCTATTGCAGAGGGACTGGCGCTTCGCATTGTCTCCGGCAATGTCCCCGCGCGGCTGATGGATAAGGAAATACAGCTTCTCGACCTTACGGCGCTTGTCGCCGGAACACAATTCCGCGGTCAGTTCGAGGCGCGCGTAAAGGGACTGATCGAGGAGGTCAAGGCGGCAGGCAATATAATCCTCTTTATCGACGAGGTGCATAATATGGTCAGCACCGGCGACAGCGAGGGTACCATGAACGCCGCCAATATGCTCAAACCGGCTCTTTCGCGCGGCGAAATACAGGTGATCGGCGCGACTACATTCAAGGAATACCGAAAGTATATTGAAAAAGACGCTGCACTCGAGCGACGCTTTCAGCCGGTAACGGTCGAGGAACCGTCGATTGCCGATACAATAACAATGCTTAAGGGCGTTAAGGATTATTACGAGAATTATCACCGCGTACAGCTTAGCGACGCCGTAGTGACCAATGCCGTCATACTGTCGGAGCGTTATATCAACGAGCGCTTTTTGCCTGACAAGGCTATTGACTTGCTTGACGAGGCGTGTGCGGCGGCGTCTTTGCGAAACAAGGCGGCGGATGAGCTTCTGAAAACGCAAAAGAAGCTTGCCTCTTTAAATGAGCGCGAGACGGAGCTTGCCTCAGATATCGAAAATGTTAATTATGAGGAGCTGGCAAATCTCCGTTCCGATATTGCAAAGCTGAAAGAGGACGAGGAACGTCTCGCTCCGCAGGCAGGCGACAACGCTGTTACCGATGACGATATCGCCGGCGTGATCGAGCTTTGGACCGGAATACCTGCCGCAAGGGTCAAGGAATCGGGACTGCAAAAGCTGTCAACTCTGGAGGATGCTCTCAGAGCCAAGATAATCGGTCAGGACAACGCCATTACCGAGATTGCCGCCGCTGTTCGCCGCTCGCGTGTTCAGATCAGTCCGCGCCGCCGACCGGCATCGTTCATTTTTGTCGGCCCGACCGGCGTCGGAAAGACCGAGCTTGTACGAGTTTTGGCAAATGAACTGTTTGACACGCCTGAATCGCTTATACGGCTCGATATGTCCGAGTATATGGAGAAGCACTCCGTATCGCGTCTGATCGGAGCGCCTCCGGGATATGTCGGCTATGACGAGGCGGGTCAGCTTACCGAAAAAATACGCCGACGCCCATATTCGGTAATTTTGTTTGACGAGATTGAAAAGGCGCATCCCGACGTGCTAAACGTGCTGCTTCAGGTGCTTGACGAGGGACGAATTACCGACGCACAGGGACGCACGGTCAACTTTGAAAATACCATTATCGTTATGACCTCAAACGCCGGCAGCGAGCGCAAAGGCAGCTCGGTCGGTTTTGCTAAGACATCACTTGATTTGACCAAGGAAAAGGTCATGAAAGCACTGGAGGACTTTCTTCGTCCTGAGTTTATCGGCAGGGTCGATGAAATAATTGTGTTTAACCGACTTGAAAAGTCGGATTACAAAAAGATTGCCGCGCTCATGCTCGATGAGCTGAAGCCTGTTTTAGCGGAAAAAGGTATTGATTTTACCTACGACGCGGAGGTTTGCGCCGATCTTGCACGCCGCGCGTGTGATATCGGCATACGCGGTGCGCGCGACCTGCGCCGATTGGTACGCAAGGACGTCGAAGATCAGCTCGCCGCCGTGCTTGTGGAACGCTGTGACGAGACGATAACCAAGGCAAAGGCGGCAATGACCGACGGCAAAGTGACCGTTTTGGCAATGTAACAGGCTGAAATAATCAAAATTTTTGTTAATTCATCCGATTGCATTTTCAGCAAATTACATGATATAATTAACTAAACTGAGTAGCGAAAAGCGTAAGTCCAAGTATCATTGGGCTTACGCTTTTTCTTTTGCTGAAATTATGAAAGAGGTTGGAAAATGGAACTCAACAAAAACGCATTTTTGGAAAAAGAATCGGTCGGCAAGCTGATGCTGAAATATTCCGTACCGTGCATCATTTCGCTGTTGGTCGCGGCGCTGTACAATATTGTCGATCAGATATTCATCGCTAACGCAGATTATCTCGGTTCATACGGAAATGCCGCCAATACCGCCGTTTATCCGTTGACGGTTATCGCACTCGCCGTCGCGGTGATGATAGGTGACGGCTGCTGTGCTTATGTCAGTATTAAGCAAGGCTCCGGCGAACATGACAAGGTAAGCCGCAGCATAGGCAGCGCCGTAGTCGTTTCGGTTGTCGCGGGAATAGTTATAACAGCCGTTTATGCTCTGTTTGCCGATCAGCTCATTATAATGTTTGGCGGCGGAGTTAATGACGAGACATTCCGCTTGTCTAAGGAATACTTTATTTACATTACCGCCGGTATTCCGTTTTATGTTTTCGGTCAGGCGATGAATCCTGTTATCCGTTCGGACGGCAGTCCGCGGTTTGCAATGATATCCACGCTTGCCGGAGCGGTGGTCAATATAATTCTCGATCCGGTATTCATCTTTACCTTCCGTCTCGGCATGATGGGAGCAGCGGTCGCGACCGTTCTCGGACAGGTGCTGACGGCTGTGCTTGCAATAATCTATCTGACACGTATGAAAACGGTAAAACTCAGTCGTTCCTCGCTGCGCTTTCATTCGTCCGTTGCGAGAGAATATATACCGCTCGGTATATGCAGCTTTTTGTCACAGATATCTCTTGTCGCAGCTATGGCGGCAATCAATAATATGCTGAAAAAGTACGGCGCGCTGGATCCCATATTCGGACAGGATATGTATTCACAGATACCGATGGCGGTCATAGGTATTGTTATGAAATTCTTCCAAATTGTAATTTCGGTTGTTATCGGAATGGCGGCAGGCTGCATACCGGTCGTCGGCTATAACGTCGGAGCAGGCAGAAACGACCGTGTAAAAAAACTGCTTACACGACTGCTCATAGCCGAAGCGGCGGTAGGAGCAATCGGACTTATCGCCGTCGAATTGTTTCCCCGTCAGCTTATAGGCATTTTCGGTGCCGCGAACGAGAGCGTTTATTACACCGACTTTGCGGTAAGGTCTTTCCGCGTGTATCTTTGCTTGCTGATACCTGCCTGTATAAATAAGGCGGCGTTTATCTTTCTGCAATCGCTCGGTAAGCCGGTCACGTCGACGATGCTGTCCATGGTGCGAGAGGTGATTTTCGGCGTCGGATTTGCATTGTTGCTGCCGATATGGTTTGGATTGGACGGCGTGCTGTACTCAATGCCGCTGTCGGATGCATTGGCGTTCATTGTTTCACTGATCGTAATTGCTGCTACCTACCGAGAGTTAAGCGTCCCCCGTAAATCAGCCGTTCCGCAGGCGCAATAACGGTAAATACGGCTGATTTTTATTACAGTGCGACATGCATATGCGTTAAAAAAGCAATCATTTGTTGCTCACACAGATAAAAGCGGAGAACTTTTTTAAAAATGTTCTCCGCTTTTTATACTATAAGGTTTGTGCTTCTGTTTGCGCTTTTTGTGATTTGTCGCTGCGATTAACGGTCAACACGCCGTCCGACATACTGCAAACCATACTGTCGCCTGATTTCAGATCGCCGCTGAGAATAAGCTCACTTATTCTGTCCTCCACCTTGCTTTGAATAGCACGCCGCAGGGGTCTTGCACCGTAAACGGGATCAAAACCGGCCTGTGCAATCGCGTTGACCACACTGTCGTCAAATTCAAGTTCTATGCCAAGTCCTCTGACCCGTCGGGCAAGCTCACCGAGCATACGCACGGCGATTTTGCCGATATCGTCGCTCGATAGCTTTTTGAAAACTATAATATCGTCAACACGGTTAATAAATTCGGGGCTGAACGCTTTTTTCAGCTCACCGGTCACCGACGACCGAATATCGCTGTCACTGCCTGCGCTCTCCTTGCCGAAACCGAGCGAGCGGTTGTCGGTGATGCTTCGCGCACCGATGTTGGAGGTCATTATGATTATCGCGTTTTTAAAGGAGGAACGTCTGCCGTGGGAGTCGGTCAGTACACCGTCCTCCAGTATTTGCAGTAACATATTGAAAACGTCGGGATGCGCTTTTTCGATCTCGTCAAAGAGAACGACCGAGTAAGGCTTTCGGCGGATTTTTTCGGTGAGCTGACCCGATTCCTCAAATCCGACATATCCCGGAGGAGATCCGATCAGCTTTGAAACCGTGTGCTTTTCCATGTACTCGGACATATCAAGCTTTATCATGGCGTTTTCACTGCCGAACATGACCTGTGCGAGCGAACGGCACAGCTCGGTCTTTCCGACGCCTGTCGGACCGAGGAATATAAACGAGCCTACCGGACGGTTTGGGTCTTTTATGCCCACTCTGCCGCGGCGTATCGCCTTTGCAACGGCACTGACCGCTTCGTCCTGACCGATGACGCGTTCATGCAGTACGCTTTCGAGACGCAGTAATCGACGGCTTTCCTCCTCGGTGAGCTGCGACACAGGCACTCCCGACCAGCCCGAAACGATATCGGCAATATCTTCGGACGTGACCTGACCTGAGCTGTGCTCGCTGTTTTCGTGCCATGTGCTTTTCAGCTCGTTAAGCTCGCGCTGCTTTTTGTTTTCGCGGTCACGAAGCCGAGCCGCTTCTTCAAAATTCTGCGAGTTTATTGCCGATGCCTTTTCATCGCTGATGTGTTTCAGCTCATCTTCAAGCGCCTTCAAATCGACCGGAGCGGTCATCTGCCTCAGTCGGACGCGTGACGCCGCCTCGTCAATAAGATCAATTGCCTTGTCGGGCAAAAAACGGTCGTTAATGTACCTGACAGATAGATCAACGGCGGCGCATATTGCCTCGTCGGTTATGCGAACCTTGTGATGAGCCTCGTAGCGGTCACGCAATCCTTTCAAAATGGTCACGGTCGCGTCGCGGTCGGGCTCGCCTACATAAAGCGGCTGAAATCGGCGTTCAAGCGCCGCGTCCTTTTCAATGTATTTGTGATATTCGTCTGAGGTGGTAGCGCCGATGACCTGTATTTCGCCGCGCGAAAGTGCAGGCTTGAGCATATTTGCGGCATCGGTAGAGCCTTCCGCCGAGCCTGCACCGACTATGGTGTGCAGCTCATCGATAAACAGAATGACGTTGCCTGATTTTTTTACCTCGCTGACCGCGTTCTTTATCCTGTCCTCGAAGTCGCCGCGGTATTTAGTTCCCGCGACCATACCTGTCAGATCGAGCGATATTACCCGTTTGTTTCTCAGCGTTTCCGGCACCTCATCGTCGGCAATTTTGATGGCAAGTCCCTCGGCTACCGCTGTTTTGCCGACGCCCGGCTCGCCTATGAGACATGGATTGTTTTTGGTGCGCCGCATCAGTATTTGTATTAGTCGGTCGATTTCCTCCGAGCGGCCGATGACCGGATCAAGCCGACCGGCGCGGGCGTCCGCGGTCAGGTCGTGACCGAATTGATCAAGAGCGGGAGTGCGGCTTTTCTCACGTTCTCCGCTTTCCTGCTTTTGAGCCGGGGAGGCAATGCCCGCAGCTTTTTCAAGGTCAAGCAGCAACTTTGACGTGTCGATGCCCATTTCGGACAAAAAACGCACGGCGTAGTTTTCGTTTTCTTCCAAAATGCTCATGAGTATGTGCTCAGTACCGACGAATGTGTTTCCCATTTCGCGCGCCGCTGTCAGCGACATTTCGATTATCCGCTTTGCGCGCGGCGTAAACCGCTCCGGCGTAAGCAGTGTGCGGCTGCCCTTGCCGACGGTTATTTCGAGCAATTGCTCAATGTCACCCGCCGAAACGCCTTTTTCCTTTAATATGGATGCGCCCGTGCCGCTGCCCTCGCGCAGAATGCCGATGAGCAGATGCTCGCTGCCGATGTAAGTATGACCGAGCGATTGCGCCGATTCCACCGCCAAATTGAGTGCAATATTGGCTTTGCCGGTAAATCCGTTAAATTTATACATATACTTGCCCTTTCCCTTTGTCCGAAGCTTTTAATATATTGTAGTCTTACTCAGACATTTTTATTCGGATTTATAGTCTGTGACAGTAACCAATATTGTAAATCGGCATAGAATGTTGTTGAAGGCGGTACAGCGAAAGCTGTACGGACGAAAGGAGGATAGAGCGATTATGTGTAATAATGGTTTCTTCGGCGGCAGCTGCTGCACTTGGATAATCATCCTTATCCTTATCTTTGCCTGCAGCGGTAACTGCGGACTGAACACTAACAACAACTCCGGCTGCGGCTGTGGTTGCAACAACAATGACTGCTGCTGATTTCCTTTTATCCACGCAGTAAAAGATCTCCGGTGCATCGACTGATGTACCGGAGATCTCTTTATATACGTTATATTTTGTTGACCGTATCCTTTTATTGCTTAAGCAGTCCGTATCGGTCTATCTCGCCGCGCACCTGCTCCATATAGGTGAAGTAGAGAGCCTCGCCAAGCTCCTGGTAAACCGAACTGCCGTCCTTTGAACACAGCATTGCAAAGGTCTGGCCGATGCGCCGCTCAATGTCGGTGTGGCGCCTGACCGCAAGATAGTAAAATGAAAAAGCACCGGTGCTGTTCAGATCGTCGTAAAAGCCGGAATCGAGCCTTTTCAGCGAATTGTAAAAACTGTTGAGAGCTGTGCGTGCGGCGATGTTGCTTACGCAGTATTTATCAAGTCCTGTTGCCACAGCAAAGCACAGCAGCAGGCGGCTTTGAAGCCGTGTGTCCACCGCGTCGTCGTCCTCGCTGATGATACCGAGACCGTCCTGCGCTTTTATTACCGATTCGGCAAGCGACGCTCCGAGCAAATGCGCACGACTTATATTCTCATGCTCTTTTTCAACCTGATTTGCCGACAGAGCGTCGTTGTCAGCGCGGGCAATAGAGCGAGAGGGATGACTGCCGGCGATTTTTACGTCGTTTTCGTCAAACGGCATAGGCAAATTCCTCCTTTTATGCTTGCTCCTTGATCTTTTTAAGGGCTTTTGCAAGCTGATCGGGACATGAAGTGGGCTTAAATCCGCACTTAATGTTTTCGAGCTTGTTGATAACATCGTCGATCTCCATTCCTTCGACCAAATGAGCCAGTCCCTGTGTGTTTCCGTTGCATCCGCCGGTGAATTTGACCGATTTGACCTTAGTTCCTTCGGTCTCAATATCAATATTACGGGGGCAGATGCCCTCGGGTTTATAAGAGTAAGTCATAATTTTCTCCTTGATTTTATTGTACTTTTATATTATAACATTGTTTGTTGCATTTCACAAGCGGTTTACAGCTATTAAACCGCGGAAAATAATGCTTTGAAGCCGGCCGAGCAGGCGGTATTATTATTAAAAGTTGAAAAATTGCAAATAATATGTTATTATTCGTTTGATTTATAAATAATGATCGGAGGTGTATGACGCGTGAAAAGATTGTTTTCGGCCTTGCTGGCGGCATTGGTTGTGTTTATTGCTGTCGGTTGCGACGGTAATAACGACGGTTCATCGTCATTGCCAACGAGTGAGGATTTCACGTCCGATACGACAAGCACACCGTCATCATCACTTGAGAGCAGCAGTTCCGATATTTCATCGGTAGATGAGAGATATATTGATATGGTCGCCCGTGAGGACGTCGTACTTGAAAATATGACCTGCGGCAGAGTGTTTTATAATCCGGCGTCGTCCACCGATATTTATTGTATAAATATTTCTGAGGAGACCGAGGACACTGTCGCAACTTTGCGTTCGCTTCAGGGATTGGTTGCACGATATGCAGGCGGCGCGATATATCTTGACGACGGCAGCTTTGCCTCGTCCTTCTGGATGGAATATTGCTCCTCCGAATACGGGCTGTATTTTAAACCGACAACGGCAAAAGAGGTTGTATCGAAATTTGCCAAATATATTAAAGGAGCAATAGTTTATTCGTCTGACGTCAGCTATGAATACACCGTCGCTCAAAATGTTGCTGTTCAGTCGGATTATCTGGTTGCGACGGGGTTGTCGCTTCCGCTTATCGACTCGGCGCTGACCAATAAACCGCTTATTGATATACGCGGCATATTTGACAACAAAAAGGATGCTTACAATTATGTAATGGAGAATTGTATGCAAACATCATCAGTACGGTATTTCGGACTGATTAAGTCAGGCGCGCCTTTTTCCGATTATATTTACGCTGTAAAAGCGCTTTGCTTTGACTTTGATTTTTCAGAGAGCTGGGAGGCGGAGATGCTCAGCTACATTATCGGCCGTCCCGATTGGAACGATACGCCGTACGTTTTTGTTGACCGTCCGATCAGCTCGGCGCTCAGCAATATTTTCAGTTCAAACGGCTTTGCCGTTATCAGCACGGGCGATTTTGCCAACTGCACGGTTTATTCGTCGATTATGGTCAATTACAACAGTCGCACGGCAAAGCACAGTAATAAATCGCTGACGGCTAATAAGATATACGCCGCTTTGTATCTTGATGCGTCGTCGATGCAGGATGTTCAGGACAAGATATATGTTATGTGGAACGTAAAAACGATGTCTGCGCGTATTTCGGCGGAGTTTTACGCTGAGCTCTATGAGCTGGCGCCGCCCATTGCCAAGTGGTTTATGCAGAATATGACCTCAAATGATATGCTGATATCGGCGGATCTCGGCTGCGGCAGTGCAAATTTGAGCCTGATGGATAGCGAGACTGCCGCAAAATTCCGAGAAAACAACGATTACTTTATAAAAGCGTGCGGTATATCGGTCGTCAGCGACGGAAAAACACTTCACCGAGCGGAGGAATACAGCGAAATGCTGGACGGAATGGTGATGCCCGATCCGATCAGCAACATCACTGCAAATATGCGGTTTAATGATATTACCAGCTTTAACGGTTGGCTTAGCTCTGTTGTGCCGAGCGATACGTCTCCGATGTACTTCCTGATCGAACTTCCGTCAGCTGAATTTGACCGCGACGATTATACGCGGTTGTGCGATTATATCGACACGGCGCTGCCTGAACGGGAAAACGAGGTCGAGTTCGTACTGAGCGAAAACCTGCTCAGATATATGTAGCGTATATGCGGATATTATTTTTATAAATATATTATTATGAATATTAAACGTGAAATCGCAGCGTGTTATTTTGAACACGCTGCGATTGGTGTTTATGGGGTGTCGACAGACAAAGCAGATTGCGGTATGCGCACGCAAAAATGTTGTTGTCGGAATTGCTTCGGCAGGACAGTCATTCATCTTGCTGCTCGACGGCTTTCGTGCATATAGGGCGCAAGGTCGATAACATCGGCGCGCTTTGCAATTTTACGCATAAATGCGCGCCTGATCTTTCTGAATATCCGCTGTTCAAAATTTACCAGTTTGTCCTCGAATATAAATCCGAATATTATCAGCAGTATCATGGCTCCTTCAAAAATGGTTTCAATAATATGCATATCTGACATTATGTTTTCCTCCGTTTTTATCTTGTTGTCTATATAATATCAGGAGCGCTGTCCCATTTGTGGTACCGTGCTGCCGAATGAGCAGTTCTCCTGATAAAGAATATGCAGACGGCTTATAAAATATTTGACAAACAAAATAATTAAAGTTACAATGTAATCTGTATAAATCCGCGTAGGAGGAATTGAAAATAAATGAGCAGAGAATTGGCTAAGACATACGATCCTCAGTCGGTTGAA
>USQH01000028.1 GCA_900556765.1 uncultured Oscillospiraceae bacterium | reverse complement strand
TATCCTCCCGCAAATACATTGCCGCGGCAAGCGGGAACTTATTACAATATGCTTTGATCAGCTTTTTGCGGTTGGTTTTTGTCTCGTAAGCGGACATATCGACCTTTGCGATCTTTCCGTTTTCAAAAGCAAAAATCATGTAGCCGGTGTATTTATTATAAACCGCCATATATACAGGCAGTTCCTCGGGATCCATCCCCAGCTTTGCCGGCACATAGTCGCCGAGCACGCTCGCCTTTGAATCGTCAAATTCACAGGCGCGCGTTTTATACACCTGATGCTGATTCGTAAAGAAAAGCAGATTCGACGTATTATTCGCTTCCACAGTTTGGACGATCTCGTCGCCCTCTTTCAGTTTGTGCTCTCCGCTCATGCGCAGTGACTGCGGCGTGATCTTTTTGAAATATCCGCCTTTTGTAAAGAACAGAGTCACCGGATATTCAGCCGGAGCATCAAGCTCGATATCGTCCGAATCGTTCTTGTCCGGAATGATTATTTCGGTTTTTCGAGGAGCACCGTACTTTTTGATGACCGCCTCGAGTTCCGAAATGATGATTTTTTTAATTTTTGTTTTGCTGTTAAGCACATCCTGAAGCTCAGCGACCTTTTTCTCTATCTCCTCGGTTTCGTCAAGCCTTTTCAAAATGTACTCTCGGTTAAGGTGACGCAGCTTAATTTCGGCAACATACTCCGCCTGTACCTCGTCGATACCGAATCCGATCATCAGGTTGGGAACGACCTCCGACTCTTCCTCCGTTTCGCGTACGATCTTGATAGCTTTGTCAATATCAAGCAGTATTTTGCCCAAGGCGCGCAGTAAATGCAGCTTTTTCTGCGCTTTATCAAGGTCGAAATAAACTCTGCGGCGTACGCTTTCGACGCGGAACGCGGTCCACTCGGACAGCACCTCACGAACGCCCATTACGCGCGGAGAACCGGCGACAAGCACGTTCATGTTGACCGAAAATGTATCTTCGAGCGTAGTGCTTTTAAACAGCTTTTGCATAAGCTTATCGGGATCGACACCGTTTTTAATGTCGATGGTAATCTTAAGTCCCTCCAAGCCGGTTTCGTCGCGTATATCGTTGATCTCGGTAATTTTTTTCGATTTTGACAGGTCAATGACCTTTTCGATTATCTGCTCGCAGGTTGTGGTCGGCGGTATCTGCGTAATGTCGATGCAGCGCTGGGACTTGTCGTAATTGTATACCGAGCGCACCTTGAAGCCGCCGCGACCCGTTTCGTAAATGCGGTCCAGCTCGTCCTTATTATATATCAGCAATCCGCCGCCCGGAAAATCGGGTGCGGTCAGAGTATCGGATATAACACAGTTTTCATCGCGCAGATAAGCTATTTCGGTCTCACACACCTCGCGCAAATTAAAGGGACAGATATTGCTCGCCATACCGACGGCGATACCCGTATTCGCGTTGACGAGGACGGTCGGGAAAGTTACCGGAAAAAGCGTCGGCTCTTTCATTGTGGCATCGTAGTTGTCGACAAAATCGACCGTGTCCTTATCAATATCACGGAACAGCTCGGCGGCTATCGGTGACAGTTTCGCCTCAGTGTAACGAGAGGCGGCGCACTGCATGTCGCGCGAGTATGCCTTACCAAAATTACCCTTTGAGTCTACGAACGGGTGCAAAAGCGCTTCATGGCCTTCCGACAGTCGCACCATAGTATCGTAGATGGCGGCGTCGCCGTGAGGGTTGAGCTGCATTGTGCGACCGACAATATTTGCGCTTTTAATACGGTTGCCAGACAACAAACCCATGCCGTACATTGTATAAAGCAGCTTGCGGTGAGAGGGCTTAAAGCCGTCTATTTCCGGTATTGCACGGGAAATAATGACGCTCATCGCATACGGCATATAGTTTTTTTCCAGTGTATCGACTATCCGCTGGTCAACGACGGTGCCTGCGCCGGCAATATATGCGTTGTCGGCGGCAGGATTTTTCTTTTTTTGTTGTTCTTTTTTACGAGGAGCCATTTTTTTATCTCCTTAAATTTATAAAGCTTTCGTCATATGAGTTGCAAAAAATCAGCTTACATCAGCTTCATCGACGTACAAGTAACCAAACTGTGCAATGTGATCCTTTCTTCCCTGCAAATTGTCGCCAAGCAGCAGCTCGAAAACCTCCGCAGTCTGCTCAACATCGGACGGCAATATTTTTATCAGTCGACGCGTATCGGGATTCATTGTCGTCAAATTCATCATGTCCGGCTGGTTTTCACCAAGTCCTTTTGATCGCTGAAGCGAATACTTTTGACCGTCGATCTTTTCAAGTATATCGCCCTTTTCCTTATCGTCATAGGCGAAATATACTTTATCCTTGACCGTTATCTCATACAGCGGAGTCTCGGCGATGAACACCTTTCCCTCGTTTATAAGAGTCGGCATCAGGCGATAGATCATGGTCAATATAAGCGTTCTGATCTGAAATCCGTCAACGTCGGCATCGGTACAGATTATGACCTTGTTCCAGCGCAAATTGTCAAGGCTGAAATTGGACAGGTTTTTATTCGATTTCGTTTTAACTTCGACGCCGCAGCCGAGCACCTTTACAAGGTCTGTAATTATCTCGCTTTTGAATATTTTATCATACTCCGCCTTTAGGCAATTGAGTATCTTTCCTCTAACAGGCATTATCGCCTGAAAATCGGGGTCGCGCGCCTGCTTACAGGCACCGAGAGCCGAATCACCCTCCACTATAAACAGCTCGCGGCGGTCGGTATCCTTTGAGCGGCAGTCGACAAACTTCGCAACACGATTCGCCATATCCATTTTAGTCTGCATCGTGTTTTTGATGTTAAGGCGCTCTTTTTCGGAGCGCTCTCGGCTGCGTTTGTTTATCAGTACCTGCTCGGCAATCTTGTCCGCTTCCGTCTTGTTCTCAATGAAATACACCTCAAGCTGGTGGCGCAGAAAATCGGTCATTGCCTCCTGAATGAATTTGTTGGTTATGGCTTTTTTGGTCTGATTTTCATATGAAGTCTGCGTCGAGAAAGAAGAAATAACGATGAGCAGACATTCCTCGATATCGTTAAAGGTTATCTTACTCTCATTTTTAGTGTACTTTCCCGACTGCTTAATATACGAATCTATCTGCGACACAAAGGCGCTGCGAACCGCCTTTTCGGGTGCGCCGCCGTATTCAAGAAAGCTCGAATTGTGGTAATATTCCTTGAGCGTCACCGTTTTGGAAAAGCAGAGCGAGACATTAATCTTTACTTTATACTCTGGCTTATCCGCGCGATCGCGTCCGCTGCGTTCGGTCGACCACGTCTGTATAGAGGTCAGCGTGTCGCCGCCGGCTATCTCTGCAACATAGTCGGATATGCCGTTCTCGTACTTAAACTCTGTCGACTTAAATCCTGTCGCGCTGTACTGATCGCGCAGGACAAAAAGTATTCCCGGATTTACGACCGACTGGCGCTTAAGCACGTCGGCATAAAAATCAAACGGTATGTCGATATCCGTAAATACGGACAGGTCGGGTTTCCAGCGTATCTTTGAGCCTGTCTGCCGTCCGTCGTACTTTTCCTTTTTCAGTCCGCCCACGTTTTCGCCGTGCTCGAAATGCAGACTGTACAGGTATCCGTCACGGCGTATCTCAACATCCATATACTCGGAAGCATACTGAGTTGAGCACAGTCCGAGTCCGTTCAGTCCAAGTGAATACTCATAGCTGCCGCCGTCGTTTGTATTATATTTTCCTCCGGCATACATTTCACAGAAAACAAGCTCCCAGTTTTCCTTGCCCTCGTTTTTGTTGTAATCGACCGGTATTCCTCTGCCGAAGTCCTCGACCTCGACGGAATGGTCGGCGTAGCGCGTAACGATTATTTTCTTTCCGTGACCCTCGCGTGCCTCGTCAATTGAATTAGATATGATCTCGAAAACCGAGTGCTGACAGCCGTCAATACCGTCCGAACCGAAAATAACAGCGGGACGCTTGCGTACTCGGTCCGCACCTTTAAGCGACTGAATGCTTTCGTTGCCGTATTCGGCAGTTTTTCTTGCCATATTTCTATCTCCGATTATAAAAAATAGTAAAATAATTGCAAAATATTATGTGTATTCACTGTAAATAATACACTATATATAGTTTTCAGTCAAGTTTTTGTTATATTATTATTAGCTTTTTATCTTAAAAAACGAGAATAAAAGTAAAATCGGTCGAATGAAAAAATATATTTACGGTATTTGCAAATATTCACTCGGCAATAATAATTAGGTAAAATAATGCCGGAGGTCGATATTATGCAGTTCAACAAAGTGGAAATTTGCGGAGTAAACACATCCGAGCTGGTCGTTTTGAGCGAAGCGGAAAAGGAACGGCTGCTTAAGATGACAAAGCAGGGCGACAAAAGCGCCAGAGATCAGCTTATCAGCGGCAACTTAAAGCTTGTACTGAGCGTTGTGCAGCGATTCGGCGGCCGAGGAGAAAATCCCGACGATCTGTTTCAGGTAGGCTGCATCGGGCTGATAAAGGCGATAGACAACTTTGACACCTCTCATGAGGTCAAATTCTCTACCTATGCCGTGCCGATGAATATTATAAGACGAAAAATGCATGGGGTTTATTAACTTTTATATAAACTTAATATATAAGAGTATTAAAGCACGTTTTTAACCGAATTACAGTTTAAAATAGACGTCCACTTTGTTATCGGTAACTACCACTTTTTCAATGCATTCCTTAAGCAGTGACCGTTTTTCAGCTACGGTCATGTATTCCCACGCGTCGGCAAGCTCAGACACTCTTTCGCGCATTTTTGCCTGCTCGCCCTGCGCTTTCTCGCGCTTTTGAGCTAATTCGATCTGTTTTTGCAGAGCTGTCAGCGCCTCCTCGCGCTCACCGATCGTCTCCTCAAGCGAGCTGCTCGGTCGTTTGGAAAACAGGCCGTATAAATTCTTGATCTCGCGCTGAAGTTCCTTTTTGCGTTCACTCAGCGCATCAATAATGCCGACGGCGTTGTCATCGCCGTCAATCTGCTCCGGCGCCTTAAACATAAATGTATCGAAAAACTGCCTGACAACAGCATTATCAATATCATCAGCCCAATTTTTTGCATTGTCACAGGCGGGATCTTTTATAAGGTTCTTTTTTGAACGCTGCTGAGAATAGCAGTATATTTTTTTGCCCGCCTTTCCCCACTGCTGATACCTCATGGAAGCACCGCACTTGCCGCACACAAGCATTCCGGTAAGCAGGTTTTCACTGTCGGTATATGAACGTGAACGCGAACGCTGCTCCATCATGTTTTTAGTTCGTTCAAATATTTCTCTGCTGATTATCGGCTCATGCTGCCCCTGATACAGTTCACCTTTATACGGCAATGCGCCTGTATAAATAATATGAGTCAATATTTGCTCAACCAGTTTGTCGTATTTTATGCCGAAAATCTCGGCTATCTTGTTACAGCTATATCCCTGCAAATACAAATCAAACATTTGGCGTACTTTCGGTGCGTTTTCGTTTGGGACAAGCAAGCCGCTTTCGCGGTCATAATCATAACCGTATGGTACCTTTCCTCCGCCTGCCCACAGTCCGGATTTGATACGTGCCTGCATACCCATTCCGGTACGCATACGGATATTTTCGCGTTCAAGCTGTGCGAATGCCGACAATATGCCTATCATGGCTCTGCCGTACGGCGTGGATGTGTCAAGCTGTTCATTGATTGAAATAAAATCAACACGACGGTCACTGTTCGGTTCATTGGCGTGGAAAACGTCCTCGATCAGATACAGTGTATCCTTTTGACTTCTCGACAGTCGATCCAGCTTATAAACCACTACGCGAGCAACTTTATTTTCACCGCAAAGAGATATAAGTCGCTGCATCTGCGGACGATTAAGATTACTGCCCGTCTCTCCGCCGTCGATAAACTCCTCGATATTTTGATACTGATAGACCTTGCAATAATCGCGCAGTCGCTCGGACTGCTCATCGACCGAGTAACCTTCTTCAAACTGCGCCTCGGTTGACACGCGTATATATATTGCAGTTATCTTATCATCGTTCATTTAAGGCTGTCCTTCCATTCGTCCGGTCTCTCATTCGGAGCGATCATAAACATTTACTGATGATGAGCACCAGCATCACGAACATTCTCAACATCAGCACTGTCGAAAGAATTTTTATCCGTTCGTCCGTTTATGCGGCGCAACACCGAAATAAACGCGTCATAGCCTGCTCCGCTGTCCACCGTAATTTGTTCATTCGATCCGATCTTATTTCCGTTGACAAAGCCGCTTACAATCACTTTTGTACGTCCTCCTTAAGATTTATATTACGATAGCAGTATTGACATATATCGTGTATAAAATTCAACAGAGCAGCACGTTTACAGTTGGCAGGCGTACAGATTTTAAGTGATTTTCGGTCGAAAAACGGTATTGAAAACAGCCGTTATATAAAGTATAATAATTGTAATAATAAGTGCATATTATTCACAAAAATCATCGACCGATTTACGGTATCTTTTATACCACCGGAGGGATAAACCATGCCGAACTTTACAAAAGCCGCGATAAAAGCCTCCTTTTTAAAGCTGTTGAATGAACGGCCGCTCAATCAGATCACAGTAAAGGATATTGTTGAGGACTGCGGCATAAACCGCAACTCATTTTACTACCATTATCAGGATCTGCCGTCACTAATAGAGGAGATCATTCACGAGGAGACCGACCGAATAATAAACGAATACCCTGCCATTGACTCGATTGAGCAATGCCTTAATGTAGCAGTACGCTTTGCTCTGGACAACAAGCGCGCCGTACTGCATCTGTACAACTCAGTTAACCGCAGTATGTACGAGCGGCACGTTATGAGCGCCTGCGAATACGTTGTCACGACTTACATTGACGGCAATTTTCCCAAGGAAAATGTCGATCCCGAGGACAGAGATATCATCATTCGTTTTTACAAATGCGCTTGTTTCGGTCAGATAGTCGACTGGATGACGGGCGGCATGAAAACCGATATATGCGAGCAATTCCATCGTTTATGCGAGCTGAGAAAAGGCATGGCGGAGGAGCTTTACCGTCGTTGTACGGAAAAAAACAAAAAATAACTTACATTACTAATACATAAACATTTTTTAGGCAAAACAGCTGATTTGCACAAAAAGCAGACATTTTATTTTATGTGTCGATATTTACGACACTCAAAATAAAGTGTCTGTTTTTTTATTTGTGTGACGACTATATACTGTTTAACAGAAAAAACAAGGAGGAATGAAAAATGCGTTCCGTTACACCAATGAAAACCGCAAAATTCGGATACATCATCGTATCGGTCATTTTGTGCGCGATCGGTATACTGTTTATCGCCATGCCGCAGTTGTCGGTATCGATAATCGGCATCATTACCGGAATTACACTGATCGTATTCGGTGCGGTTAAGCTGATCGGGTACTTTTCGAAAGATTTGTTCCGATTGGCATTTCAGTACGATTTGGCATTCGGGTTGCTTCTGATAGTGCTCGGTGCTGTCGTAATGCTTCGTTCGCAAAACATTATCAATTTCTTATGCGTAGTTATCGGCATAGCAATTCTTGCCGACGGACTTTTCAAAATTCAGATTGCCTTTGATTCCAAATCGTTCGGAATTAAAAACTGGTGGCTGATATTTGCGCTCGCCGTTGCAGCCGGAATAATCGGCGGACTGTTAATATTCCGTCCCGTCGAAAGCAGCGGTTTTTTAATATCGCTGCTCGGCGTTTCACTGCTGTTTGAAGGCATACTCAATCTTTGCACCGCTGTATTTGCGGTAAAGATAGTGCAGCATCAACAGCCAGACGTGATAGAAATTGAAATCAATGAAGAAAGCGAGACATGATACTGATATGCGTTTTTCTAAAGCGGTCGTAAAATACCGCATACCGATACTTATCATTACGCTGTTGTTGATGATACCCTCAACAATAGGTATGATAGCCACTCGAGTTAATTACGATATGCTCAACTACCTGCCGGACAGTATGGATACCATTAAAGGGCAAGACGAGTTGATGGAGGATTTCGGTAAAGGCGCATTTTCCTTTATCGTAGTCGAGGATATGACGACGAAGGATGTTGCCGCTCTGACTGAAAAAATCAAAGCGGTGGATCACGTCGAAACCGTGCTTTGGTATAACTCCATTGCCGACATTTCCATTCCGATTGAAATGCTGCCGGACGATATATACCGCCAATTCAACACAGATAATTGCACAATGATCGCGGTATTCTTTGATTCCTCAACCTCAGCCGACGTTACTATGGATGCGATACGCAGTATCCGCTCCATAGCCGGAAAGCAGTGCTTTGTTTCCGGTCTGTCGGCGATGGTCACAGACCTAAAAGATCTGTGCGAACGAGAGGAGCCCATTTACGTCGGACTCGCCGTTATTCTTGCCTGCGTTGCAATGATGTTGTTTTTGGACGGCTGGCTGGTACCTTTCATATTCCTTGCAAACATAGGAATGATGATACTGCTTAACCTCGGAACCAACCTGTTTTTAGGCGAAATATCGTACATTACAAAAGCACTCGCCGCCGTTTTACAGCTTGCCGTAACAATGGATTACTCGATATTCCTGTGGCACAGCTACAATGAACAGCGCGAGAGATACTCCGATAATAAAGAAGCAATGGCCGCCGCCATCAAAGAAACTCTTACATCTGTTGTCGGCAGTTCAATTACAACGGTAGCCGGATTTGCTGCACTGTGCTTTATGACATTCACACTCGGCCGCGACCTCGGTATCGTCATGGCAAAAGGCGTAATATTCGGCGTTATCGGATGCGTCACCGTTTTGCCGTCGCTGATACTTGTATTCGACAAGCCGCTGCAAAAAACAAAGCACCGTTCGCTTATACCCGATATGAGCAGACTGTCGAAAAAGGTCGTTAAGGTATTCCCCATTTTCCTAATAATATTTGTACTGCTGATACCGCCGGCATACTACGGTTATGACAAGACAAACGATGAGGTTTATTACGATCTCGGTGAATGTTTACCGAAGGATATGGAATATGTTATCGCCAATTCAAAATTATCCGATGAGTTCGATATTGCCTCGACACATATGTTGCTGATAGACGCGGATATGCCGTCAAAAACGGTACGCAGCATGATAAAAGAAATGGACAACGTCGACGGCGTAAAATATGTGCTCGGATTGGAAACACTGCTCGGCTCCCGCGTACCTGAAGAAGCATTGCCTGACAGCATTACCGAAATACTGAAAAGCGACAAATGGGAGCTGCTGCTCATTAACTCGGAATACAAAGTTGCCAGCGACAAGGTAAACGAGCAGATCGATAAGCTTAATACCATTCTGAAAAAATACGACAAGACTGGTATGCTTATCGGTGAAGCTCCATGCATGAAGGACATGATCGTGACCACCAATCACGATTTCCAAGTGGTAAATGCGATTTCAATCATAGCTATCTTTGTTATCATTGCTTTGGTTGAAAAGAGCATCTCGCTGCCGTTTATACTGATCTCGGTCATCGAGCTTGCCATCTTTATTAATCTCGGTCTTCCCCACTACTTCGGTCAGTCGCTGCCGTTTATCGCTCCTATATGCATAAGCACCATACAGCTCGGTGCAACGGTCGATTACGCAATACTGATGACTACGCGATACAAATCGGAGCGAATACTCGGCAATGACAAGAGAACCGCAGTTACGACTGCGTTATCAACATCCATACCGTCGATAATAGTCAGCGGAATGGGCCTTTTCGCCGCCACATTCGGCGTCGCCGTTTATTCCGACATCGACATCATCAGTTCTATGTGTAACTTGATGGCAAGAGGCGCCGTAGTAAGTATGTTGTGCGTTATATTCATACTGCCCGCACTGCTTGTTCTGTGCGATAAGATCATATGCGCGACCACGCTCGGAATGAGACATATAAAATCGGTCAAAAAACAAACGGAGGTACTTTGACTTATGAAAAACATTATAAATAAGCTCAGCGGCAAGCTTGCACGTCTGCCGCAGGCAATAAAAGACAATGCGAAAAAGCCGCTTGCGGTCGCAATCTGCACCGCGGTGGTCGTCAGCAGCGTCGGTGCGACCGTTTGGGCGCTGACTTCCGGCAGAGACGGAGATATTGAAGCAAAGGAAACAGTAAAAGCCGCTGCCGAAAAGAAAGACGTGCTGACAAAAGACGAAACTGTTTACGTTCTTGCCGGATCGGACGGCAGCGTACAGAAAATAATCGTCAGCGACTGGATCAAAAACGAACTCGGAAAAGAAACAATAACCGATAAATCGGAGCTTTCAAATGTTGAAAACACCAACGGCGACGAATCCTACACCATGAACGGCGACAATATGCGTGTATGGGACGCCGAGGGTAACGATATCTACTATCAGGGCGATATCAAAAAAGAATTGCCCGTAGGACTCAGCGTTACCTACACACTTGACGGCAAGTCAATATCAGCGGATGAACTTGCCGGAAAAAGCGGTCACGTCACGATTCGCTTTGATTATCAAAACAATCAGTACGAAAGAGTTTCCATTGACGGCAAAAACGAGAAAATATACGTCCCGTTTGCAATGCTGACCGGCATACTGCTTGATAATGAAGTTTTTACAAATGTTGATGTATCTAACGGAAAACTGATTAACGACGGCGGCCGTACCGCAGTAGTCGGTATCGCCTTCCCCGGGCTTCAGGAAAACCTCGACCTGAGCAAGGACGACCTTGAAATACCCGATTATGTTGAGATCAGTGCCGATGTCACAAAATTTGAACTCAACACCACAGTCACGATTGCAACTAACGAACTGTTCAACCAAATAGATGAAAGCGATCTGGATTCGCTTGACAAGCTGTCCGATGCAGTTAACGATATGACTGCCGCAATGAATAAACTGACCGACGGTTCGTCACAGCTTTACGAAGGGCTTTGCACACTGCTTGATAAATCGAGCGAGCTTATTGCCGGTATTAACAGTTTGGCAGAAGGTGCGGAGCAGCTTAAAAACGGCAGTGACGGTCTTGTAAACGGTTCTGTGAAGCTGCAGAGCGGTGCAGCCGAGCTTGCAGCCGGACTTAAGACTTTGACAAAGAAAAATGATTCATTGGTAAACGGCGCTAAAAAAACATTTGACACACTGCTCGCCGCCGCTGACAGCCAGCTTGAGGCTGCAGGTGCCAAAGTACCGAAGCTCACTGTAAGCAACTACGCAACGGTACTTAACGGGCTGATTGAATCGCTTGACGAGAAAAACGTATACAAAACGGCTTACAACGCAGCCTATGAACAGGTTAAGGAATCGGTCAAGGACCAGCGCGGCACAGTAAAAACCGCAGTCACTTCAGCCGTACAGGATGATGTAACTGAAAAAGTTCTCAAAGCCAACGGCATGACGGTTGACGAGTACGAGGAAGGCGTTGCAAACGGCACCGTCTCCAAAGCTCAGCAAGCCGCTATCAGCGCCGCAGTTGAGGAGCAAATGAATTCGGAAACAGTAAAAGCGCTGATCGAGAAAAAGACCGACGAACAGATGGAAACACTGATCGAGCAAAATATGAATTCACCAGAAGTGCAGAGCAAACTCACCGCCGCGCTGAAAGAAGCAAAATCAAGCGCCGCCACCGTAAGCGCGCTGAAAGAACAACTCGACAGCTATAACTCATTCTACAACGGTCTTAAAACCTATACGACCGGTGTATCCTCTGCGAAAAAAGGTGCCGACAAGCTGAGAAACGGCGCGTCAGACCTGAAAGACGGTTCAAAAGAGCTTAACGCAGGAATGAGCGAGCTGTACGACGGTATCCTGACCCTCAAAAACGGTGCGCCTGCTCTGGTTGAGGGCGTAACCGAGCTTCGCGACGGATCAATGACACTTTCAAACGGACTGAAAGAGTTCAACGAAAAGGGCATCAAAAAGCTCTCCGACGCCGTCAACGGCAAGCTCAACGGTCTTATGACCAGACTGAAAGCTACGGTTGACGTATCCAAGGATTATAAGAACTTCTCCGGCGTGTCCGACGACATGGACGGTCAGGTCAAATTCATTTACCGCACCGAGTCCGTAAAGTAATTAACCGTATATAACAACTGTAAAACAGCCTCCCGAGGATTTTTCCGAGAGGCTGTTTTGCTTTTTACGCCGATAAGCATTACGGCTATTCCCTGTCAACAATGCAAATAACATTATTTCGCTAAATAATATCCGTGCCAATGATAATCGGAGAGATAAGGCGATATTTGCGCGACCATTCGCCGGTCAGAGTCAGCCGCTCAATAAAGGATACCGCATACCGTGCAATGCAGGTAAAAGAACAGCTTACCATCAAAAATCAAAAGGAACCGACGGTAGACGAAATCGCAAAGCTGCTCGAAATTCCACGCGAGGATGTAGTAGTTGCGCTCGAAAGCATTGTGGATCCTATTTCCCTGAGCGAGCCGGTCTACTCCGACGGCGGCGACACGATATACGTTATGGATCAAGTCGGCGATAAAAGCGACGACAAAAACTGGCTGGACGAGATTTTTCTTAAGGAAGCCATTAAAAACCTAAATTCACGCGAAAAAAAAATTCTGAACCTGCGGTTTATGAAAGGTAAAACACAAATGGAAGTTGCAAATGAAATAGGCATTTCTCAGGCGCAGGTCAGCAGGCTCGAAAAAGGCGTTATCGACAAAATTAAAGGCGTTTAGCAAGCAAAGCCGTCCGAACTTTTGGGCGGCTTTGTTCAGTACATATAAGTAAACAGGCTACTTTCCCTCAAACCTGTCGTACAGCTTTTCAAGCGCCTTTTTTTCAAGACGCGACACATATGAACGCGATATATTTAATTTTTTCGCCACCTCGCGCTGAGGCAAAGCCGGTCTGCCGCCAAGTCCGTACCGCAATGCGATTATGTTTCTTTCGCGCGGTGTAAGCTCGGTTTGCAGATACTCGCGCAATTTTTTAATCTTAATTCGCGTGTCGATATCATCGACGATTGAAAAGTCCGACGCGATTATATCAAGCAATGTCAATGCATTGCCGTCCTTATCGGTATCGATCGGATCGTTTATGAACACATCAAGTGCCGTCTTTTTCTGTGCACGAAAATACATCAGTATTTCATTTTCGATGCATCGGGCGGCGTATGTCGCCAAACGTGTCCCCTTTTCCTCGTTATAATTTGTGACGCCTTTTATAAGACCGATCGTGCCTATTGAAATCAGATCGTCGTGCTCATAATGAGGATCATAGTATTTTTTTACGATATGAGCGACCAAACGCAGGTTGTGTTCAATCAGTTTTTTGCGTGCGTCGTCATCGCCTTCGCGATATCGTTGAAGCAGTTCCTTTTCTTCCGGACGTTTCTTCGTGAGCTGTGCCGCAGCTACCAGAGGCAGCCACTGCTGTACATAGCGTTTGGCGGTACCGGT
>USQH01000027.1 GCA_900556765.1 uncultured Oscillospiraceae bacterium | reverse complement strand
CTAAACCTCATTTCCTTATTCCAAAAATTTGCACGCTTATTATATAACCATCTTTGTGCATAAATTTATTATATCACAAAACTCATAAGTAGTCAAGTGATTTTTTACAATTTGTCGAATTTTTTAACTATTTTATGAAAAAATATATACTTTTTTTGTGTAAAAGCATCTAAAACCTACAATATCTATTGCTTATTTTGAGGTTTGACACTAGAGAGAGGATTGTTTTTTACAGCATTTTCCATTTGTAAATTGGAAACATGGGTGTAAATTTGAGTAGTATTTAGGCTTTCGTGTCCCAGAACATCCTTTAAAACACGGACATCTACGCCGTTCTGATACATCAGCGTAGCTGCCGTATGGCGCAGCTTATGTACAGAGAGTCCCATGTTATCAAGTCCGCAGCTTTTAAGGCACTCTTCGACGATCTGCTGAACGCGTCTATTAGATATTCGCGTTTTACGCCGGCTGAGGAACAAAGCGTCCGTTTGAGCAGACATATCGCGGTTTCCCGAGGCGGCGCGAATTTCGGGGTCGGTTTCGTTCGGAGCAACGTAATCATTATATGCGCTTACACATGCGTCGTTAAGATAAATTATGCGCTCTTTATTGCCTTTGCCGAGTACTTTAAGACTGTATATCTCGTGTCCGTCTGTTCCGGTCGTTTTGCGAATATCCTTCATATTGATCCCAACAAGTTCGCTCAAACGCATACCGCAGTTCAAGAAAAACGTTATAATGCAATAATCGCGTTTTTTGTCCGGAGTATCAATGTGTGTAATCATCTCGAGCGCTTGCTCCAATGTGAGATACTTCGGAAGCGCGGGTTTCGGTGACGGCAATTCAAGATTGGCAAGCGGGCTTACTTCAAACAAGTGTTTAGAATTAGTCAAGAACTTATAGAACTGCCGCAGCGAGACAGCTTTTCGATAACGAGCCTTTTGCTCGTTTTTCTTTTCATCTTTCATAAAGATGAGGAACTGCTGCACGGTTTGCAAGTCAACGCTCAATATATCTTTCTCGGTGATATCGAATATTATTATTTTACCAAACTCTTCAGGAAGATCGCTCGCTCGATCGTTTTGTATCTTATAAAATCTGAAAAAAGTACGCAGGTCGTTATAGTAGTTTTTCACTGTAAGCTCCGAGCGTCCTTTAACGATCTTCTCATAGTATATGAAATCTTTTATAAGCTGCGGAGCGTCATTGTAATATTTATTGTTCATCATTCCTATCCCCTACTCTATTGCGTAAAACTTTGATTTTACGCAATTCACTGTGTTGAAGCGCTGGGCTTCCCCCTTTTTAATAAGTATACATCAACGTTCGGAAAATGTCAAGAGCGTTTTCCGCCGCGAGTATTACGGCGGATATACTGCTCGGTACGCTGAGTATCCTCGCCGTGTCGGATATCGAGCACGAGACGGCGAAACATCTGCGGCAAATACTTTGTGACAAGCTCGGCGCACTCAACAAAACGAGTACAGCTATCACACATATCAAAATGTACACAGCAAGCGCAAGGCGGGTAATTCGCGCCCGAATACACACAATGTGCCTTACAATCCTCAAATCGCTTGCAAGCCCAAAAATCGCAGACCATTTACAACACCTCTTGACCGTCCATAAAGGCATTATGAGAATAGACATTATAATCTTTAAAATGAACCTTCCACCAACAATCCATAAATTTAATGTGTTGAAGTCGTATATTATCCTCTATACTCCAGCCTTCCTCACCGTCAAAGCTGTTATACTGATAGTTCTTAAAGCCGTTCATATCCTCATAATCACGGCGATTATCAAGGATATTATTTGCAAGCTCAGTCTTGAAGATTTTCGAAGCACAGCCCTTTTTTAATATAAGATCCTCAGCCTTAATCTCAAAAAAGCGGTAAACACCCTCTAAGCCTAAAACCTTAAACATGGTAAAGACAGTGGGAACATACTGAGAAAGACCGCGCTCGGCACGAGCCAAAGCAGAACGCGCGGGAGCTTTGTGAGGAAGTCTGAATTTTTCGGTACAGCCGCCGAGAAATTTAGCCCACCAACGTTTAATGGGACACCTAGATATATTACTGTCTTTGCGAACCACAAAGGACACATAATTATTTACAACGCCGCGCATATACTTTCCGAATCCGACCTCATCACAATCAAGAAAGGCATTAAGGGCAGACATAGCAGCCGCACCCTTAAGCTCGAACTCACAGCGCGTCCAAGATGTACAATTTTCGGGAATTTCGCCTTTTTTCTGTAACTGTTCGGCGAGTTTGTCATAAAATCGGCAGCTAACATCACTATATCGAGAACCGACATAGACAGTGCGACCGACAACAGACTCTTTATTTACCGTCTTATAGCGCTCCTTAACCGAAGTGATGCCGTCAAGAATATCTACCACACGAGCCTTTTTGCACATCTCACCTTTACGGCGGCAGTCCATAACCTTTTTCATTGTAAGCACGGGTTTGTCACCGTTAAAGCGAATATCGTCCATAGCATAATCAAAGCGCGTATCTTTAGAAATATATCCTTGAAAGCATAAAGCCCGCCACTCGCCTAGCCACTGATTTAAAGTAATATTATAAGTCTTAAGATACTTTATAAGGTAATCAAGACCTTGAGAGGATATGCGCAAGCATACCCCCTGTTCTGCAAAATTTTCCAAAGTAGGACAACTGAGCGATATATTTTCATATCCTATCGTCCAATCATAGAACGCAAAACGACTCACAGGAACCATTTTTGCGAAAAGATCAGTCAGAAGCATTCTATCTCCCAGAATACGAAAACAATCATCAAATGTGATGCTTGGGTTTTCGGGCTTCAATGTAAGCGTAAGCCAGTCAAGTTTACTTTCCATATGTAACAAATCTCCTTTTTTGAAAGTTAATTTTCAATTATTTGTCCTTAAAGGCTTTGCTAAGCGCGCGTTTTTGTTTTCTGTCAGAAGCTACAAAAGACGGGTCAAAATCGACAATGCCGCGATTAGCGAGTATCTCGCTATCGGGAATATATTCAGCGTCAAGCATGCCCTTAACCATTTGAATAGTGTCATACTTTGAACGAAGTTTATCGGTTTGAACGTATGCGTTATAGGAAATGGGCTTGACAGGCAAAAGCGGGTTATTAAACCATTTGTCATACTCCCAAGCGTCATATTTTTTCAAGGTAACATAACGACTGAAAGGATCACCAAAATAAGAACGACACTCGGTAACGGTGTCCGCAATGTCTCGAAGTTGTTTATCGAGCAGGTTCCAGCGCTGAACAGTACCGATAAGCATAATATGCAAATGGCGGCACTGCAAAATGATTTGATAAACAGGCTTGGGAACGCTCTTTTTATTGCTTGCGAAGTCACGGCTATTAAAGATAGTGCCTATCTCATCTATAAGGACAATGGAATTTTTCGGCAAATCAAGAATTTGATAGCTGTCCTCGAGTTTAATAATGTTGGTATCCTCGGGAAAGCCGACAAGGTCAAGATTAGTCAGAACGGTAAGACCTTTATACTTACAGCAAAGTCTATAAGTCTCACGAACAGCCGATATAGTCTTACCGCCGCCAAAGCGTCCGAGGTACAGATGAAGCCCCCAGCCGTTGAAATCACGCCACTTCTTATTGCGAAAATATCCATACATATCCTTGAAGAAATAGCCCCAGAAGCGCGGAGCGTTCTTTACAGCACAAGTCACAGATTTAAAACTCATTATTTATCCCCCTTTTTAAATAAAGAAACGAACCATTTTACAACGAATACGAAAAAACAGAAATTGCCCAGACCCGAGAGCCAAAAGAAAACATCTCCGAGGTTACGAAGTGAAAACATAATCATTTACCCCCCAGATGAATAAAGTAAGAAACGATGCTAAAAACAACGTTCAGAATGAACACGACCAGAAGAACAAAAGGAATATAGGACGTGAACCAGTCCACAAAATCTTGAAAGCTGTGGAACGAGAAATAACCGTAAAAATCGGAAATACTCATAGTTTTCTCCTTTTAAAAATGTTCTTAAAGAAAAAGAACAATGCACAAGCCGCTATAATAAACAAAAGCGCTTCGGTAACCGAATAATTTTTAAACAACTTATTTGTAGCGCCGTTTGTATTAGCCCACTGTTCAGTAGCTTGCGAAACGAGCGCTTCATAATCCGAATTATTGCCGCCGTCATAAAACACCAAAGGACCATTGGGAGTTATAACGACAACGTTCCCGATATTCTGTGTAGGATCGCTTGTTTCCGTTGGCGGGTTTTCGGGAAACGGCGTCCATTCGTCGGGCTCTTTATCCCAAGTATCCCACGGATTTTCGGGGTCGTCGGGTACGCCGTCCTCATCCTCATCAGTGAAAAGCTGCCAAAGGAAATTCCCCGCACCGTCAACCACCTTTTTCAGAAGATATTTAGCACCGTCAACAAAAACGGTACCGATAATCTCTCCCACAACAGCAGGAGCACCCATAAAATCACCGCCTTAAAAAACCGAATATACGTCTTAATGACGCGCCAAAGGAAATAAAGAAATTGCCAAGTCTAAAACCGAAGCGCATAATATAACCCCCCCAATCATTCCAAAATACGACCGATAAGCCAAATGACAATATACACTATGGCTATGCCGATAATGAACCACCAACCATTTAAAGTAAAACTACCGAAATCGAACTCCAAAGACTTATAAATGTTCATAGCGGTATCTAAAAGGAATTTGCCTATTTGTGCAAAGAGAGAAACATCAAAACTCATATTGTCACCGCCCACACAATCGCGCTATAATAGCACAGGTCAATGCCGTACCCAGAAGAACAAGGATAGGCGGCGGCAGGAAGTCAAAGAACACTTTTAAAAACTTTCTGAAACCGCTGCTATCGTCAAGAGCGCTTTCAAGGTAATCGTTCATTCCCGAAGTATCGGGCATACTGTAATTATCGCCGTTGCCGTTTACATTGACGTTTATATCCACTTTACCGCCAACATCAACTTGACCGCCTACCGTGATATTGCCGCCGACAGTTCCGCCGCCGTTGCCCCCGCTTGTATTGCCGCCCGAATTTTCGGGATAATTGTAGTTATTGGTAACGTAGTTATAAATTGTGCTGCTCTCCCCTGTTGAGTTGTCCGTGATGCTGTAGTCATAGACGCTATCCCCCGAGATAGTTACCGTTGAGTTGGACGGCAGGCGGGTAGTATCGAACTGGTATGTTGTCGTAAACTGCTCCGAGGAAATCAGAAAGCCGAAATCACAAGTATTACCCTCATCACATATAACACAATTATCCAAAGAAGCACCAGCATGACTATCACCGGGAGGACGAACACCATTATCGTGAGTATAAATGGGCAAATTGGTAAAGCCAATGCCATATACTTTATCTTTAAAGAAATGTTTAATACCGGTACGTATATCTATCTTATTATCAACATCATCGGAACGAAGAAAATAGTTCCAATTTTCACGATAAATCGAAGTTGAAAGTCCGCTTGAAGAAGTTGAGCCAGTCTCACAAAGTTCCGAAAACCAATAACAATGTGTAGTATTGAGATTTTTAACGCAATTGCCCAAGCTGTCATAAGTATAAAGTCGAATACCTTGAACGGAAGTACCGTTTTGAACATTAAAGCCTAAAGAAAAGTAAATATGACCCGAATTTGCATTGTCATAAAAATTATCCCAAGTAAAAGCTTTATACTGAAAAGTATCTAAACTCTCACCATTTACAGTTTGATAGTAAATCGGATCAAGATAAACATTATACTTGCTAGCAGTGACAATATTATCTTCATTAAGTATGTTTTCAACATCTGCGTACATATGATACTGGTAAGGCGTATAATACATATACCCGTTTCGGCGCATATAAACTTGAATATACATACCATCTTCCATCAAAGATGAACCAACACAAGTATTGCAGCCATCAACGATATTCCGAGCAAAACAACTCCAATCAACATTATCTTGATTGTTGGAGAGATCACGCCAACTGTATTTCAGCATGCTACGGTTTTTCGGGTCTATTGTGTTATTTTGCTTTTCGAGTTCTGCTTTGAAGTCCTCAATAGGGATTTGGACATTGCCTTTATCATCAAGGTTATAATCGCTCAAATTTGAATTATAAAGAGAATCGACAAAATCAGCAAGATTATCAAAATAATACATAACAGCGTGATAATAGTCAAAGAAATCGCTGGAATTGGTATTACAGTACGAAGACACATCTTGCCCAAACTCACTTTCGATGGCTTCGTAATCTTGAATAGACCAATTAGAAATAAGATATGTTAATGAAGTTTTAGAAAATTTTTCTGTGATTAACGGAGCAAGAGGCTTAAACTCATTTAAGAGCCGAGAACGAACCTCTAACTTCGACATACCTTTAAATACTGCCTCATCATAGCCAAAATTATCTAAAATCAATTGCCAAGCCTCTTTTAAAAAACTATAACATTCTTGACAAATTTCATAATAAGCAACTGCCTCCTCAGGAGTTACAGCCGCCGCAGGTGAAGAAAAAACAAACGTGAAAGAACTAAGCAAAAGCACAAAAGAAAACAATACAGTGCTTATTCTATGTTTCATAAGGACACCCCTTTACAAATTATTTGTGGTAGCGGTTTTATTTGAATTCCCAACCGCCAAAGGAATAAAGGGAACGACATTTGCCGCCCCCCTGCCCTGCTTAACGTCCGCGACCGAAAGCACCGATAACACGGCGCAAAATGCGAACGCCAAGACCAACGAATGTAACGGACAAGAACGCAAGCGCGATCGGATTGCTTGTGCAAACCTCGGTTACAGGCGTAAGAACACCGCTAACAAAGGACGTTACACCGTCGGTTATTGTTTTCCACATGTTAGAACCCCCCTCCGGCAATTCGAGAATTCCACCGCCTTCCGGCATATGGAACACCCCCTTTTTTAATTTATTTCAATCACGGAGAACCGCGACCGAGAGCAGAAACAACGCGCTTCAAAATATGAACGCCAAGTCCAACGAATGTGACCGACAGAAAAGCCAGACACAAAGGGTTGAACACACAGAAGCTCCAAACGGCTGTAAAGACTAAATTAAGGAAATAGCCCACACCGTTTACAAGTTCAAGCCAGAATTCCATTTAAACACCCCACGATTTGACCGAGCGGATAATATTACAGAAAACCATAACACCCGCCGCGAAAAGAAGAATTGAGGTTATGGTAAGGCACAAGGGATTTTCAAGAAAACCGCTGAACATATTGGATATAAACTTGGGAACTTCATTAAAAGCAGCGTCCGAAAGCTCTTTCCAACGCTGTTTGCAAACCGCTTCAAGCAGTTCATAATAATCTACCTCAACTTCCACAAAATCACCTCTTATTTATAATGTGGGAAACTATCCAAGCAACAACGGCGAGACCGAAAAAGACAAGGCAGACAGTGCAAACAACTTGCAATACCGATACCACATCATCACCCCTTTTTTTGTTAATTATAAGTGGTAGTCGTTATAACCCGAACGACCAACGGGAGAAAAGTTACTGTTTCTTTTTGTCGGTACTTGTATCAGCTTGCAAGATGAAATCGTCACAGCCGCCGAATTTGTTATAAACGGGCATCATCTGCTTGTCGATCAAAGCCGCGACATTCGGAGCGATAGCGCTTTGACGGTCAAGAGCAGCACTGAAAACCTCGGTCTTGAACTTGCAAAGCTCGATTTCGTTACCAGCGAGAACCTGTTTGTTTTGTGAGTTCTGAACAAAGCCATAAACAAGGGTATTGTCATAAGGACGACCCTCATAAATACCAGAAGAACGCTTAATACATTTAATTTGAATAATCATAAAATACCTACTTTCTGCGACATTACACCGCGCATAATGTTTTAGGCTTTACGCCCTGTTATTTCCGCTTAAGCGGTGGTAGTGGTTTTATTTGAAATCCCAACCACCAAAGGATTTTTGAAAGTTAATTTTCAAAAGGAGATATATGTAAGGATTTGTTATCAATAAGGATAAGTCCCGCCGCAGTCCTCAAAATACTCTTCCATAAGTTCACGGGAAGAACGATCTGAGGGTTTGGGGGCGTTATCTTCGTAGACCTCTTTAAAGGTTTGGAAGTTCTCTTGCTTTGCCTTTTCGGTTTTACACTTTTCGTGGAGATAACCGATAAACCCAGCAGAAATAGAAGCCAACGAAAGAAGCGAAAACGAAGCCAGATACTCAAAAACATATTTGTTCATAATCAATACCCCCTAAAAATTCTTCTAAGTAAAGAAATAAAAACTCCGACAAAGGTTAAACCCAAAAGCGCGATACAAAAAGGATTATTCATAATCGTAGAAAATACCGAACCTATAATGTCAAAAAAGTCAACAATAGAAGGATCGGAAGAACTACTTGGAGAATAATTATAAAGCACAAGAAGAGCACCGAGACCAAACAACAACGTAAAAATCAAAACCAGAAGATGTACAATTATAGAGGTTTTGCTATCATTCGTTGCAGGTGGTGAAGACTTTATGTCATTATCTTTACAATGTTGCTTCAATTTGCTAGACTGCTGCGGCTGATTTGGTGGACGGCGAGGACGCTGTATTGTCTCCTCTTCGTCTATGAGATGTATAGGGATATATTCGCGTACCTTTGGCGGTAGCTCGGTTTTTTCCAAGCTTACCTTTTCGGGCTTTTTAAGCGATACAGCCATAATATCACCCCCGACCACACAGGTAATCAAGTGACACATTGAAAAATTTGGAAATAGTCACAAGATGATAAATTTTAGGACAATTACCGCGAGTTCTCCAAGTGTATATAATCCAAGGAGATATATTTGAAGCTCTTGAAAATTTTGCAATAGACAGATGGTTTTTTTCAAGCAAATAATAAAATCTTGAAAGAAAAATCACTTGACACTCATCAACCAAAACAATTCGAGAGCACACATATTTAAGTTCGCTAGATCTGGAAGTGCCAAGACCGCAAACCCAAGTAGGATTTTTATCAACAAAATCAAGAAGCCGTCCCACTGTATTAACGCGATAACGTTTGAGAATATTTGATATCACGGTAGACAATCCCAAAACATCAATGGAAGAATTTACCGTAGCAAGCAGTTTTGAACTATTTTTCATTGCTCATCACCGCCTTTAGCTCTGCAACAAGAACAGGAGCAAGAATGTGAAGAAAACAAATCATCACCAGCAGAAACAGAGGTGATAATGCTATAGGCGAGAAAAAATACAACGAAGCCTGCCGCAACAAGAGCAAGAAATTTTAAAGCGTAAGAAATAAAATCCTCAAAATCATACATAATTAACCTACTTTCCGAAGCATTACGCTTCAATAATTTTTTTGAGCATTACGCTCTTGACTTTTTTCCAACGATATGATATAATATAAGTTGGAATATGGTGGCTTGGAGCGGAGTTGAACCGCTGTTAAGGGATTTTCAATCCCCTGCCCTACCGTTGGACGACCGCGCCGAAGAGTGTCAAGCGTGAATTTTACAAGCCCACGCTTGACAAAGAATTCACCAACAAGGAGGTGATTATATGATAGAAGCTTTTACAAGCGTTCTAACCTTTTTGGCTAATGTATGTATTGAAGTAGTTGCGTTCTTTACTACTCTTTTCACAGAAAAGAACTACATAGCATTAGCCGCTATTCTTGTAGGCTGTATCCTGCTAGGAACGGTAATCGGCATATTAAAAGCCAAGAAAAAGCCGACAAGATAAAGCCTATTGGTGTTCGGGATTGGGTTTTCACCAACATCAATCGCTTATAAGGCGAACGTTCTGTTATGCCTTTGAACTACCCGAACATATGAAGTCGTTATGACCCCAACGACCAAAGGAGCTCATTCTTAATACTCTAATCCTACCGAGCAGGTGTGACCACCGTTTTAAAAAGAACACCATTTTTCAATCGCGATGTTATGTTTCTTTACTTTATGGCATTGAAGAAACTTGACGGTGTTTTGTGGGGCTCTTGGTCCCTCACGACCTCTTTTCAGAGGGGCAATACACGTGTATAACCGATTTTAGCACAAGTCACTCGAACGATCAATCTTGCAACAGAGCTCGTTCTTACTTCACTCTTCGTCTGCTTTTCGGTTACAAGTATATTATATACCCTTTTAAGGGTATTGTCAATAGTTTTTTACCCAATAAAGGGTATTTCTATGTTTTGTACAAAAGAAAGGATTGATGTTTGTGTATAATACACAAGATGTTGCCAAAAGAATAAAAGAAATTGCAAAAAAAAGAAATCTTCCTATATCCAAACTTTTAGAAATGAATAATATCGGCAAAGGGACTATAACAAAAATGAATAATGGAGCAGATGTATTTGTACAAACAATATATAAAATTGCACAAACACTCGAATGTTCATTAGATTATCTAGTCGGAAATAACAAAAGCATAACAGAGGAAGAACAAGAATTGTTAGACGATTTTAGGAGCGTGAATAAGGACGGCAAAGAAGCTATATTACAACAAGTAGAGTACATTTCAAATGACAGCAGATACAAAAAATTTGAAGATATACCCAAAGAGGCATAAGTAGCAAGGAGAAATCAAAAAATGGAGATCATTATATCACTTTTAGATTTAATTCTTAATATTTCGTTAATAGTTGCAATTTTCAGTACGCATAAAAGATTAAAAACAGTTGAAGAAAAATTAATAGACCTAAAATTTGAAATAGGGCACATAAAAAACAAATTAGATAAAAAATTCCCCGAGTAATCGGGGGTTTTCTTTTATGCACTTTTGTTGGATATGCTACAATAGACGCGTGAAAAGACCCCTCGATTTGAGGGGTTTTCGCATTTAGTTAGATGTACAAATCCTTGCCACTTGCGCACTTTTTTAAAATCGGAGTTTGCGGCTACACACTGCGCCCTAACGTGGTCTTGTAGTGTAACGCACACCACCGTATTACTAAGGGGTGGTGTGCCGCCGTTCCAGACACGCGCGGCGGGCTCCGCCCGTTCCGCCGCGCGTGTCTATGTGAACGGGCGGCAGGGTGACTACAACACACATAGAGCACTTAACTGACAGACAGACTTTTTCGCCTGCGCGGCGGGCGACCTCGGGGCAGTTTTTTGTAGACTGAAATAGGTTACACTAACTCGCACAAAAATTTTTTTGGGCGGTCGCTCCGCGACCCTTGACAACCGCGCTCCGCGCTATTTTTTCGCGCGTGTTGCTTTGGCTTTGCCGACGGGGCAGGCAAAGAAAGCAAGTTTGCTACCCGTCGGCTTTGCATTATAACACGCGCGAAAAAATTTGTCAAGGGCAAGCCGCCCAAAAAATTTTTTGTGAAAGTAATGTGCTGCTATTCGATAGGCGCGGGCGGGTCGCCAAGTTCGTCAATATGATCGCTGATGTACTGCTCTACCGCTTGGACAAACAGTTGATTGACTGACACGCCCAGTCGAGCCGCGAGGGATTTGTAGCGGTCTTTTTCTCCCATTTTAACTCGCACCTTGATTTCTTCATAAGTTTTCGCATTATACTTAGCACTTGCAATTGTTTGACGCTTTGTCATTATCATCACCTCAAAAAACATTATACCACAAATAAGATAATGTGTCCATTATGAAAATTGTACAATAATGGGCACATTATTTTGTTTGCTTTACCACTAGACATAATGGGCACATTATGGTATAATATATATAGAGGGTAAGGGAAAGCCGAGAACCTCAACGAGACGAAAGGACGAAACGAAATGTTTGAAGCATTAGCAATGGTACACAGTCAAGAGAGCAAAGGACCGCAAAAGGTAACAATAGTATCAAAAAAACGGCAACAATGAAGTTATAGCGGAAATCAATGGAAAGAAATACACGGCGATTTTTAACCCATTTGTCGGGCTTTACTATGTAGACGATATTTACGGCGAGATAAAAGACTAACAAAGCCCTAGGGGATCGGGTTAAGACCCTCTACCAAGCCTAAAGGCTCACAATAAAAAAGCTCCCAATCGGGAGCAGAAAGGCGGTTATTATGGACAAGAAAAGGGTTAGAAAAATATCGACTATGGCAGAAATGCAAGCGGCGTTGCAAGCGGCGTTTAACGCCATAAACAAGGACTTTTACGGCGGCGAATTGGAGAAAGTCATCATCACAGTTAAAGAGGGCAAAAAAAAGGCGGCGTTCGGTTGGATTGAGACCGCCAAGAACTGGAAGCAAAACGGGATAGATCGGCACGAAATAAATATCAGCGCCGACTACATAGGCGAAAGAACGGTAGTACAGACCATTACAACGCTAATGCACGAAATGGTACACCTTTACAACCTACAAAACGGCATAAAGGACACAACACAGAGCGGACTGTACCACAACAAAAAATTTAAAGAAACCGCAGAAGCGCACGGGCTACAAGTTGAGCAGGCTAGTGACATCGGTTGGAGTTTGACGACAGCGACACCACAGACAAAAAAGTGGATTGAAGAAAATGTGCATATTAAGAGCTTTGGAGTGTACAAGCAAGTCGCAGAGAAAGACCCCAAAGGCGGCGGCAAATCAAAGCAATCAAGCCGAAAGTACGTTTGTCCGAAATGCGGACTTATAGCGCGGTTGACTAAAGAAGCGGCTATAATGTGTGTTGACTGTAAGCAAGTAATGATTTTTGAAAGTTAACCTTCAAAAATCGAATAAGCTGTCCTAGCAGCTAGACGAAAAAAAAAAAAAAAGGAATGTTGACAAATAAAAAAAAAAGTTGTATAATAAACTTAAAAAAAGCTGACCCATCGGCTTGACGGGGAGAAAGTAGAGGATACTATGAAAACTTACAGCGTAGAAATCGAGCAAACTGAGTACGCAGACGATATGTTCGTAGGAACTTTTGAAGAATGTGTTGATTACATCAAAAAGGAAGGCTATAACCGAGAAGATAATGATGTTAGGATTGCAGAAATAGAACTCGACGAAAAAGGATGCGTTGATTACACATACCACATAATAACCGAGTGGTAATAATAAGCCGAAACGGGGCGAGGGGCAACCCTCAAACCGTCCGCGAGGTATGGTAGACCACGCGCCGATCAGGGCAGACCAAACACAAAATAAAAAACAAGGGAGAAAACATGGCAATGTACGAAAACAGAATATGCAAACAATGCAAAAACAAATTTGTAGGAGGACCTAATGCCCTATACTGCCCAAGCTGTAGCAAAAAAAGAAAAAGTGAACGTGACAGAGAAAATAAAAGAAAAGAAATAAGAGGATTGTCACGAAAAATAGGAAGCGAAGATATTTGTAAAAAATGCGGAAGGAAATATACTGTTACAACAGGAAACCAAATATATTGTAAAAACTGCGGAGAAGAAATGCAAAAGCAAAGAACAATACAATACAACAAAAAAATACAGCAAAATAAAAAAAATGAAAACACCGAAAAGAAAAAGTCAAGAGCGAAAAGCAAAGAATTAAAAACTAGTGATAGAATAAAAGATCTACGCCAAAATGCAAAAATGAGCGTAAAAGAATTTTCCGAATACTTTAAAATACCAAAACCGACTATTTATAACTGGGAAAGCAAAAAAGGAAAAGCACCAGAATATGTTATAGAACTAATTGAATACAAACTGAAAAAAGAAAAAAAGATAAAAAAAGAAAAGTCCGATTGACAAAAATTGTGAGAAGTGTACAAAACACTTCTCTTTTATTTTAGAAAAATGCACAAAAAATCGGTTTATCAAACTTTGATTTTACGCAATTCACTGTGTTGAAGCGCTGGGCTTCCCCCTTTTTA
>USQH01000026.1 GCA_900556765.1 uncultured Oscillospiraceae bacterium | reverse complement strand
CCGCGCCTATTCGGGCGGAATGCAGCGCAGACTCAGCATCTCAATGGCTTTGATTTCGGAACCGAAGGTGCTGTTTTTGGATGAGCCTACGCTGGGACTCGATGTTCGTGCACGACGCAGCCTGTGGGAAATGATATCTTCGCTAAAAGGGCAGATGACCGTTATATTGACCACCCACTACCTCGAGGAAGCACAGTCGCTTGCCGACCGTATCGCCATAATGCGTTCGGGGCGGATAAGCGCTCTCGGTACTGCCGACGAGATAATGAAATCGGCAGGCTGTGACAGCTTTGAAGACGCATTTTTGGCGCTGACGGACGAGGAGGTGTCGGAATGAGAGCTATGATTTTTTCACATCGCAATTTTAAGGAAATATTACGCGACCCGCTGAGTTTTGCTTTCGGATTGGGATTCCCCGTCGTGCTGATCATACTTATCAGCATAATGCAGCGCAGCATAAAAGGTATGAGCAACACCGCTATATTCGACATAAACAATTTTGCGCCGGCAATGGCGGTGTTCGGACTGTCATTCATTGCACTGTTTTTAAGCATGCTTATCTCCGGCGACCGCGCCGGCTCGTATCTGATGCGGCTTTTTGCCACACCGATGACCGCCGCCGATTACGTTTTCGGCTACTCGCTGCCGATGCTGCCGGTATCGATCGCCCAGTCGGCGATTTGCTTCATAGCCGCCGCCTTTTTCGGGTTGGAGCTGTCACCGCGTTTGCTGCTGTGCCTGCTGGCGCTCATTCCGGGTGCGCTGTTGTTTATCGCCATCGGCATGTTGATGGGAACGCTGCTTACGGGCGCGCAGGTCGGCGGAATAGGCTCGATCGTAATCAATGTTGCCGCGTGGATGAGCGGAACTTGGTTTCCGCTGGATATCATGAGCGGAGCTTTTCCGAAAATTTGCAAAGTACTGCCGTTCTATCACGCCGTTGCGGCGGCTCAAAATGCTTACCACGGCGGAGCGGATGTTTTCACACATTTGGCGGTCGTACTCGCTTACGCACTGGTAATTTATATCGCCGCCGTGCTCGCGTTCAGACATAAAATGAAAGGTTAACATAATCCAATAAAAAGTCAATAAAAAACACAGCACCGATAGCAATCACATTCGGTGCTGTGTTTCTTTATTCGCTTGTTTATGTCGATGATGATCCTTATTGACCCACGACGTCAGACATCGTGTACATACCGGCTCCTTTACCGTGCATGAATATCGCGGCCTTGACCGCGCCCACGGCAAAGACTTCCTTTGACCGTGCGGAATGGGACAGAGTGATGATCTCGTCCTTGCCGGCAAAAATGACTTCGTGCTCGCCGACTATCGTGCCTCCGCGTATGGAGTGCATACCGATCTCTTTCTTAGGACGCTTTTCACGGCTTGCGTGACGGTCGAATTGCAGAGCGTAACTGTTGTCCAGTTCTTCGTTGACCGCGTTTGCGAGCATGATCGCCGTACCGCTCGGAGCGTCGATCTTTTGATTGTGATGTGCCTCAACTATCTCGATGTCAAATCCGTCGGCAAGCACTGCCGTGGCCTTTTTAACGAGGTCGGCGAGCAGATTTATGCCCAAAGACATATTGAACGAGAAAAATATAGGATTGCTTTTTGCCGCTTCTTTAATCATTGCGGTCTGCTTTTCGTCGAAACCGGTTGTTGCAATGACAGCGGGTATACCCGTGTCGGCGACAAAACCGAGCAGAGAGGCAAGCGCCGACGGATGGGAAAAGTCGATGATGACGTCGGCGTCACACTTAATATCCGAAAATGAGGAAAAAACGGGGTAGTCGGACAGCATTACGGCGTCCTTGTCAACGCCGGCGACTATTTCGCAGTCGTCGCGTCCGTCGGCTATTGCCGTAATGAATCGACCCATTTTTCCGTTGCATCCGCTTAAAATAATGCGGGTCATGTTTTCACATCCTGACGGTGTTTAAATTTTCCGTGTGTAAATATGCCGTGCGGCTTATTTAACCAAACCGGCCTTTTGCATCTGAACGCGAAGTGCGTTATGTCCGCTTTCGCTCATTCGAACCAGCGGCAGACGGCACTCGCCGACGTTAAAGCTCATCATGTTGAGGGCTTCCTTTACCGGAATGGGGTTTACGTCGGAGAAAAGCGCATTTATCAGGCCGAGATTATCAAGCTGCATTTTTCTTGCCGCAGCAAAATCGCCGTCGAGACAGCTTTGGCAGATGTCGTGCGTCAGCTTCGGAGCAACATTTGACAGTACCGAGATGACGCCGAGACCGCCCAGCGACATGATCGGCACGATCTGATCGTCGTTGCCTGAGTAGATCATGAGATCGTCGCCGCATAACGCAGCGGTCTTTGCCACGGCGGAGAGATCGCCGTTTGCCTCCTTGACCGCAACGATGTTGTCGATCTTTGACAGTTCCTTGTAAGTTTCGGGTTTGATCGCGGTGCCGGTGCGCGACGGTACATTGTACAGAATGATCGGCAAATCGGTATTTTCCGCAATCTTGGTAAAGTGGGCGATAAGACCCGCCTGAGATGTTTTGTTATAGTAAGGCGTGACGACCAGCAGACCGTCTGCGCCGGCGTCCTTTGCCATTTCATTGGTCTTGATGGCAAACGCAGTGTCGTTGCTGCCGGTGCCGGCAATGATCGGCACGCGTCCGGCTGCGAATTCGACCGTTTTTCTGACCACCTCGATGTGCTCCTCAAGGCTCTGAGTGGCGGCTTCGCCGGTAGTGCCGCAGGAGACGATGGCGTCGGTGCCGTTTTCTATCTGAAAGTCGACGAGCTCGCGCAGCTTATCAAAGTTGATCGAACCGTCCTCGTTCATCGGAGTGACAAGCGCTACCGCAGCGCCCTTGAATATAATCCTTTTCATCAAATTATATCTCCTTTTTCGTAATATATGGTCAGTCAAGATAGCCCAGTGCGCACAGCAGCTCCGCCATCAGAACACCGCCGCCGGCGGCGCCGCGCAGCGTATTGTGCGACAGGCAAACGAACTTGTAATCATACTGTGAATCCTCGCGCAGACGACCTGTGGAGATGGCCATTCCGCCCTCAAGATCACGGTGAAGTCTGGTCTGTGGCATATCGTTCTCGGTGAAGTAGTGGATAAACTGTTTGGGCGCGCTCGGCAGATTAAGCTCCTGCGCCTTTCCGCTGAAGCTGTTCCAGATGTCGATGATCTCGTCCTTGGTCGGCTTTTTATCAAAGTCGACGAATACCGCCGCCGTGTGACCGTCGGAGACGGGTACGCGCAGACACTGTGCCGTGAAAGCGGGGGATGTTGCGGGAACGATCTTGTCGCCCTCGATCTTGCCCCATATTTTCAGAGGCTCCTGCTCGGATTTTTCCTCCTCGCCGCCGATGTAGGGAATGACGTTGTCAATCATTTCGGGCCATGTGTCAAAGGTCTTTCCTGCGCCGGAAATCGCCTGATAGGTGCAAACGAGCACGCGCTTTACACCGAATTTTTCGTCCAGCGGATAGAGAGCGGGAACATAGCTTTGCAGTGAGCAGTTTGATTTTACGGCAATAAAGCCGCGCTTTGTGCCGAGACGCTTTCTCTGCGCATCGATTATCTTTGCGTGATCGGCGTTTATCTCGGGGATTATCATAGGCACGTCGGGAGTGAAACGGTTGGCGGAGTTGTTGGACATTATCGGGCACTCTGCTTTAGCGTATTTTTCTTCGAGCGCTTTTATCTCGTCTTTTTTCATATCGACGGCGCAAAATGCAAAGTCTACCATTGAGGCAATCTTTTCAACGTCGGCTTCGGCATTGAAAACGGTCATGTTTTTAACCGATTCGGGCAGCGGAGTTTTCATTTTCCATCTGCCGCCGAGAGCCTCCTCGTATGTTTTGCCTGCGGAGCGCGGACTTGCGGCAAGAGCGGTAAGCTCAAACCACGGATGATTTTCGAGCAGCGTTATGAAGCGCTGACCGACCATGCCTGTCGCGCCGATTACGGCGACCTTATACTTTTTCATGATAAAAAATCCTCCTCGGGGCAGCCGTGACCAAAAAATCGTTGAAAACTGCCTGTTTTTCTTATATAATATAAGTTACGCTGATTTAAGGGCGGCGAAATATTGCCGTGTATGTCAGTTTCAGTTGAAGCAAAAGTTGCTTTTGCTCATATTACCTTATAAATATACAGTGGTAATTTTATCATTTATGATCACCGTTGTCAAACTATTTTATGCTTTCTTGTTACTGTTTGACAACTGTCGGTGTTATTGGAGATAGTATTTTATGAAAAAAACAGACTTTTACTACGATCTGCCCGAGGAACTGATAGCCCAGACACCGGTCGAACCGCGAAACTCGTCGCGGCTTCTCGCCGTTGACAGGGCAAGCGGTATGCTTTCTCACCGCCGTTTTTACGACCTCGGCGAGTATCTTCGTCCCGGCGACTGTCTGATACTGAACGATACACGCGTTTTGCCGGCGCGTATTTTCGGAGTAAAGGACGGCACGGGCGCCGTAGTGGAATTTGTGCTGTTGACCCAGCGCGAAAACATGGTGTGGGAGTGCCTTGCAGGACCTGGCAGACGCGCAAAACCGGGCACCTGCTTTACATTCGGCGAAGGACTGTTGCGCGCCGAGGTGCTCGACGTTGTTGACGGCGGCAACCGACTTGTGAAATTTGACTGTGACGGTGTGTTTTTTGATGTGCTTGATCGCGTGGGACAAATGCCGCTGCCGCCGTATATTCATGAAAAGCTGGCTGATAAGGAACGCTATCAGACCGTCTATTCAAAGGAACTCGGTTCAGCCGCGGCGCCGACCGCCGGACTGCACTTTACGCCGGAAATGCTTGATGAGCTGAAAAACGCCGGAGTGAATATCGGCTATGTTACACTTCACGTCGGCTTGGGTACGTTCCGTCCGGTAAAGGAAGATACGGTCGAAAATCATAAAATGCATTCGGAGCATTATTATATGCCGCGCGAAACAGCGCACCTTATTAACGAGACAAAACGCAACGGCGGCAGAGTTATCTGCGTCGGCACGACGAGCTGCCGAACGGTGGAGAGCGTATATTCGTTTTTGTTGCGTGACGGTGACACCGATATATCGTATATCGAGCGTCCGTCGGGAACAAAGGCAATGCTGTTGCCCGATGACCGCGATTACAGCGGCGATACCGATATATTTATTTATCCGGGCTATGAATTTAAGTGCATGGACGGACTGATAACAAACTTTCATTTGCCGGAAAGCACGCTGATAATGCTTGTTTCCGCGTTTCTCGGATATGACAAGACCATGCAGGCGTACAAAACCGCCGTTGCGGAAAAGTACCGCTTTTTTTCGTTTGGCGATGCAATGCTCATCCTGTAACGGATTGAACAAATTGTGAACACGCAAGAAATTACTGAAAATCAAGAAAAATTGACCGAACAGTAATCAAATTCTGCATCCCGTGATGTTTGGCGATGCAATGGCTATTCTTTGAATGAAACAACCGCATTCAGTACAATCGATTATTTACTCGTCGGCTCATGTGTCGCAAGTGAAAAAATGAAACATGATGCAAACCTGCAAAACCCAATAATATAAAATAAATTCGGAGTATATTTTAATGTATAAGCTTATAAAAAAACAGGGCAATGCCCGTCGCGGAGTGTTCGAGACTGTCCACGGAACGGTGCAGACGCCCGCATTTATGAATGTTGCCACCGCCGCCGCGATAAAGGGGGGCATATCGGCGTACGATCTGCGTGACCTCAAGTGTCAGGTCATGCTGTCAAACACATATCATTTGAATCTGCGCCCGTCGAGCGAGGTCGTACGGGATGCGGGTGGATTGCACAAGTTTACTGGCTGGAACGGGCCGATACTGACCGACAGCGGCGGATTTCAGGTTTTTTCTCTGTCCTCCCTGAGAAAAATACAGGAGGAGGGTGTTACTTTTGCGTCTCATATCGACGGCCACCGTATTTTCATGGGACCGGAGGAGAGTATGCGTATACAATCCAACCTTGCATCAACTATTGCAATGGCATTTGATGAATGTGTCGAAAATCCTGCCGAGTACGATTATGCGAAACGGTCGGCGGAGCGAACGGTGCGCTGGTTGGAACGCTGTAAACTGGAGATGCAGCGGTTAAATTCGCTTGACGATACCATCAATAAAAACCAGTTGCTTTTCGGCATAAATCAGGGCAGCACATACGATGATCTGCGAATCGAGAACATGAAGCAGATCGCGGCTATGGATATGGACGGATATGCTATCGGCGGTCTTGCTGTCGGCGAGTCGGCGGATGAAATGTACCGTATCATCGAGGCGGTCGAGCCATTCATGCCGACCGATAAAATACGCTACCTGATGGGCGTCGGCACGCCTGCGAACATACTTGAAGCGGTCGACCGCGGCGTTGATCTTTTTGACTGTGTAATGCCGAGCCGCAATGCACGCCACGGTCATTTGTTTACATCCAACGGAACTATAAACATCAATAATCAAAAATACGAACGCGATTTTACTCCGATTGATCACGAATGTGATTGCCCGACCTGCCGCAATCATACCCGTGCGTATGTTCGTCATCTGCTCAAAGCGGATGAAATGCTCGGTCATCGCCTGTGCGTCATGCATAATCTTTGGTTTTACAATACGCTTATGGAAAAAATACGCGACGCTCTCGATGAAGATCGTTTTCCGCAGTTTAAGGAGGAAATGTTGGCGACTGTTTGCCGCCGTATATAATTATTTTTCAGCGACTAAAATTGAATATCAGCAAAAATAAAGCGTCTCTGCACTAAATATTGTGTAGAGACGCTTTTTTGTACACAATGCGGTAAATTTTTTCAAAAAAATATTTATGTTAACTATTGCAAAGTGCAGTAGTTGTGTTGTATAATGACATCGAAATAACATTGAAGTGGTGTAAAAGGGAGCAAAATGGAGCAAAAACCGCTGAAAGGAGGACATTGCGTTGACCGGTACGTATTTTCATAATGTTGACAAGAAGGACCGTATATTTATCCCGGCTAAGATCCGCGAGGAACTTGGCTCGACTTTCGTAATGTCTATCCCGTTTGACGGTCAGCCGTGTATCTCTATTTATACCACCGAATACTGGAACGAAATGAAACAGCGCATTGACGCTCTGCCGTATCACGAAAAAATGCTGATTATGCGTGTCATCGGCCCGCTGACTGATGACAACACCGAGTGCGATGCTCAGGGTCGCGTTCATATTCCGGCCGAACTTAAGAAGCATGCCGGGCTGAGCGAAAAAGTATGCATCATCGGCACGTCGGAGACGCTTGAGATTTGGAACGAGGAAACATGGAAACAGCGCAAGGCGGCGGAAGAGTCCGAGGGACTGGCGACCATTCTCGGCCGTATCTCACTTTGATCTTTGCGGAGCTGTCACATGGAATTTGTACATAAGTCAGTATTGCTGAACGAGTCTATCGAAGCACTTAATATCAAGCCGGACGGAATATATGTCGACGGTACGGCGGGCGGCGCGGGTCATTCGCGTGAGATTGCAAAACGCCTTACAACAGGCAGGCTTATCGCGCTGGACAAGGATCCCGACGCAGTAAAGACTGCAACCGAGCGACTTGCACCGTATAAATGCGCTACCGTTGTTAACTCCGACTTTTCTCATTTTGACGACGTGCTTCATTCAATGGGCATTGAAAAAGCGGATGGGATTTTGCTCGATCTCGGCGTATCCTCGCATCAGATCGACACACCGGAGCGCGGATTTTCGTTTCACACCGATGCGCCGCTTGATATGCGTATGTCGCAGCAGGGCAGAAGCGCGCGTGATCTTGTAAACGAGGAGAGTACCGAAAATCTTGCCCGTATCATTCGCGATTATTCAGATGAAAAATTCGCCTTTCGCATTGCAAAGGCGATTACGGCAGCTCGCGAAGCGGCGCCGATAGAGACTACGCTGCAGCTTGCCGATATCATTTCTTCGGCGGTGCCGGCGGCAGCTCGACGGGACGGTCATCCCGCCCGCAGAACATTTCAGGCGATACGCATCGCCGTTAACGGCGAGCTGGATTGCCTGTCTGAGTTTTTGTCAAAGGCGATCGACTGTATGAATGTCGGCGGCGTAATAGCGGTCATTACTTTCCACTCGCTTGAGGACAGAATGGTCAAACGCGCCTTTTCGGAGTGGAGCACAGGCTGCACCTGCCCGCGGGATTTTCCCGTGTGCGTGTGCGGCAAAACGGCGAAAGCGGCGTTTGTATCGCGAAAGGCGATCATGGCCGACGACGCACAACTCGACGATAATATTCGTGCCCGCAGCGCACGGCTGCGCGCGGTTTACAAGTTGTAACCGAATTTTAAAATAACACAAAAATTATGAGGGGGATTTGCAAGGTGGATCACAGAACGACAGGCTACGGCAGAAAGTATGTGGTCGAGAGTACCGCGTACGATTTCGATCTGTTCGAGACAAAAACACGGCGCGAACAGGCAAATGTCGTAGATTTTAATAAAGCAAAGAAGAACACATCGGCCGCAAAGAAAGCGGCAAAACGCTCAAAGGCGCAGAAGGTAAATATACGCACGGTTTCCGCCGTGATGGTCAGTTTACTGTTTCTCGGTATGTTCGGAATAAACATTTATCTGCGCGGCGAGATCAACGAGGTCACAAACGAGATTTCAAAGGTGGAAAAACAGCTTGACCGAAAGGAAAGCGAGTATACCGCTCTGGAGGTAGAGTTCGACAACCGCGTTTCGTATAAAAATCTGGAGTCGGCGGCTGCCGAAATGGGAATGCAGAAGGTGCAGAAATATCAGGTCAACTATATATCGACCTATGACCAAAACCGATCAGAGGAGATTGACGGCGGAGAATTTGTTACCGCCGACAATAATTGACATGAATATCATAACGTGTTGCAATAATATAATTGCAGTGGACTTATCGGTCGACTGAGCGAATAAGATTTTCGTGAGGGCTGCCCCAAAAGGGGAAAACAGCCGTCGCGAAAATTTTGCGTTTTAGTGAGACTTAAATTTACTGAGTTTTCGGAAAGGAACAGTTGCTATGGGATACGCATCAACACGCTCAATGCGCCAGCGAGCGGTGGCTATATTGCTGGTGATAACAGTGGGATTTTTCGGCGCGTCAGGCGTAAATCTGGTCAAATATATGCTGATAAATTCGTCGTTTTATCAGCAAAAAGCAACTAAGCAGCAGCTTCACGATACCGAAATATCGGCTAAACGAGGCGATATTTACGACCGCAATATGGAGGTGCTCGCCACCAGCGCCACTGCTTATACGGTTTACATAACTCCGCAGGATATAAAGGACGACGCGACGCGCGAAAAAATATCAAAGGGACTTTCCGAACTTCTCGATGTTGATTATGATAAAATCCTGAAAGCGACAAAAAAGAAGACCTACTATGAAAAAATCAAGACAAAGGTTGACCAATCACTGGCTAACGAGGTCAGAAAATATATAAGCGATAACAGCTACGGGGCTATAATCGGTCTGGATGAAAGCTCCAAGCGCTATTATCCGAATGACAATCTCGCCTCGACCGTTATCGGCTTTGTCGGCTCGGATAATCAGGGCTTGAGCGGACTGGAGTCATACTATGACGACACGCTTAAAGGGGTCGCGGGCCGTGTTATTGCGGCGAAGAATGCAAACGGAGCCGATATGCCCTTTAGCTATGAAAAGGTGATCGACGCCCAGTCGGGAAGCTCGCTTGTATTGACTATCGACAGTTACATTCAGTACGTTGCCGAAAAATATCTTGAGGAAGCGGTAACGCAGTATTCCTGCAATGAGCGCGGCTGTGTCATAGTTATGGATCCCAAAACCGGCGAAATATATGCCATGGCAACCAAGCCGGATTACAATCCGAACACTCCGTTTACGATTTACGACACGGCGACTGCGGAAGCGATCAGTGCTATCGAGGACGAGAGCAAGCGTGCGGCGGCGCTGTCGGCCGCACAGCAGCGCCAGTGGCGAAACAAAGCCATTTCCGATACCTATGAGCCCGGTTCGGTATTTAAGATAATAACCGGCTCCGCGGCTTTTGAGGAAGGTAAGGTGAATGTTAACAGCACCTTTAACTGCGGCGGAAATATAACCATAGCTGGTACGAAATACAACTGTCACAAACACGCGGGACACGGTCATCAGAGCCTTGCCGATGCGTTTAAAAACTCCTGCAACCCAGCATTTATTCAAATCGGCCAGTTACTTGGCACAGACCTGTTTTTCAGTTATTTCGAGGCGTTCGGATTGACAGAAAAGACCGGCATCGACCTGCCGGGCGAAACGTCGACCGTAGCCGGTGTCAGCTATCATGATATCAGCACGATGTCAATAGTCGACCTTGCTTCCGAGTCGTTCGGTCAGGGCTTTAACGTTACGCCGATACAGCTTGCAACAGCGGTATGTACTGCCGTCAACGGGGGATATCTCGTTGAGCCGCACGTCGTAAAGCAGGTGCTTGACTCCGACGGCAATATTGCCAAAAACATCAACACCAATGTCAAGCGTCAGGTTATTTCCGCAGATACCAGCAAGGCTATACGCTCATTTTTGGAGGGCGTAGTAAGCGAAGGCTCGGGCAAAAACGCGTATGTGGCCGGATACCGCGTAGGCGGAAAGACCGGTACGTCGCAAAAGCTGGCACAGAGTAACGCATCGGGTACTAAAAAGCTCATTGCTTCATTTTGCGGCATTGCTCCCTGCGACGACCCCGATTTGGTCGTGCTGGTAATGCTCGATGAGCCGAACGCGCCGGTCATATACGGCGGTACACTTGCCGCTCCTGTCGCAGGTAAAATACTTGCCGATGCACTGCCTTACCTCGGCGTTGAGGCAATATATACCGAGGAGGAGCAAAAGCAGATCGCGCTTACAGTTCCGTCCGTTATAGGAAAATCGGTCACCGAGGCGACGTCAAAGCTTGAGTCAAGCGGTCTGACTGTTAAAACGGTCGGCAACGGCGACAAGGTCATACGTCAGCTTCCGGCGGCAGGACAGTCGATATCACGCAACGGAACGGTCGTCATCTACACCGACGGCGCGGAGGATACAAAGGTAAAGGTACCCAATTTCACCGGATGTACGATATCGGCGGCAAATCAGCTTGCAAATCAGTATCATCTGAATATCTCACTGTCGGGCGTTACGGGTGAAAACAGCGGCTCGACAGCATACAGTCAATCGGTAAAAGCAGGCGACGAGGTGGACATGGGAACGGTGATAACGGTCAGCTTCCGTGTCGCAAGTACCGACTGATTTATCAGCAGAAAGGACAGAAAAGTATGAAGTTAACCGATTTTTTAGATAATGTACCGGCGGCACTTAAGGACATTGAGATTACCGGTATAACCAACGATTCGCGCAAGGTGACCGAGGGTTGTGCATTTGTATGCATTGTCGGCACTGCGTCTGACGGTCATGATTATGCCGCCGCTGCCGCCGAAAAAGGAGCCGCGGTAATAATTGCTCAGCGCGATACGGGACTTTCCGATCAGATCGTAGTGGCGGATACTCACAAGGCATATGCTAAGGGCTGCGCCGCCTTTTTCGGCAATCCCGCGGAAAGCCTGAAGCTTATCGGAATTACCGGCACAAACGGCAAGACAACTGTAACTTATCTGATAAAATCGGTGCTCGAACAGCTCGGATGCAAGGTCGGACTGATCGGAACCATAAAAAACATGATATGCGACGAGGAGCTTGAGGCAAAAAACACGACACCCGACGCATACGAGCTGCACGGTCTGTTCAGAAGAATGGTCGACGCCGGCTGTGAATACTGTGTTATGGAGGTATCGTCTCACGCGCTTGACCAGGACAGAGTTAACGGACTTCATTTCGCCGTTGCCGGATATACTAATATTTCTCAGGATCATCTTGATTATCATAAGACAATGGAAAACTACGTCGATGCAAAGAAAAAGTTGTTTTCAATGTGTGATGTCGGCGTTTTCAATGCCGACGACGGCTGGTATGAGCGTATGTGCTCCGACGTGCCGTGCAGGAAAATAACCTATTCGGCGGAAAACGGCACTTCCGATTACATAGCCAAGGGCGCGATATTCCGAGCCGACGGCGTAAACTTTGAGTTGATCGGAGACAGTGTAATAAACAGAATAAAACTGAAAACGCCGGGTCGTTTTTCAGTCTACAACGGACTTTGCGCCGCGTCAATGGTGCTTGCGCTCGGCTTTGACTTTTCAAAAGTTTCGGCGGCGCTGTGCAACTCAACGGCGGTAAAGGGCAGAGCGGAGGTCGTTCCGACCGGCCGTGATTTCACCGTCATAATCGATTACGCGCACACTCCCGACGGCATTGAAAACATACTTGCCACTATGGAGCAGATCAAGACCGGCAGACTGGTTGCTTTGTTTGGCTGCGGCGGCGACCGCGACCGCACCAAACGTCCGAAAATGGCGGCTGCGGCGGCTGAGTACGCCGACTTTCTCATCGTAACCAGTGATAATCCGCGCACCGAGGATCCGCAAAGTATCATAAACGACGCTCTTGAGGGACTGAAAGATACCGATACGCCATACGTTGTTGTTGTTAATCGCGCAGAGGCTATTCGTTACGCCATTGAAAACGCAAAGCCGAATGACATCATCGTTCTTATGGGCAAGGGACACGAGACTTATCAGATACTTGCCGATAAAACGATACATTTTGACGAGCGCGAGGTAGTAAAAGAGGTTCTCGACAGTCTTGACAGATAACAGGATAAATAAATCTGAGGTGAAAAAATAATGTTTGGTGTTTTGACCGCTGTTGCGGCAATAATATCCTTTGCGGTAACTTTCTTTTCGGGATATATCATTATCCCGCTGATGCATAAGCTTAAGTATGGCCAGACCATACTGGAGATCGGGCCGAAATGGCACAAGAATAAGCAGGGCACACCTACCATGGGCGGCATAATGTTCATCGCCGGTATTGCGGTGTCGCTGTTTGTGTCATTGCCGCTCGTAAATGTTCTGGGCAGTGACAGTCTGCGTTCTCAGTTTGCAGACCGATATACGCTGACCGCGTTTATCTCCGGCTTGGGACTGGCGCTGTCAATGTCGCTTATCGGTTTTATCGACGACTATATCAAGGTGGTCAAAAAGCGCAATCTCGGCCTGACCGCAAAGCAAAAAACATTCATGCAGCTTCTTGTATGCGCCGCATATCTTACCTCAATGTATCTCGGCGGTATGACATTTACCAAGATACCGTTTATCGGCGTCGTTGATATAACACAAGGCGTCGGATTGCTGTTTTGGCCGATCGCACTTGTATTTATTTACGGGTTTACAAATGCCGTGAATCTGACCGACGGTATCGACGGACTTGCATCATCGGTAACCATCGTTGCCGCCGTATTTTTCGCGCTTATAGCTTCGCTTGCAACGGTTAACAGAACACTTTGCGAGTTTTTGTCGGTTGTATTTGCGGCGGCACTGCTCGGTTTTCTTATCTGGAATAAAAACCCCGCAAAGGTATTTATGGGTGACACCGGCTCAATGTTCCTCGGCGGAATGGTCGTTGCGCTCGTTTTTATGCTCGAGTACCCGATAATACTTATTTTCGCCGGCATAGTTTATTTGTGCGAGGCAATGAGCGTAGTTATTCAGGTTGCTTATTACAAAAAAACGCATAAACGCTTATTCAAAATGAGCCCCATACATCATCATTTCGAGCTTAGTGGCTGGGGCGAAAAGAAAATTGATTTGGTATTTTCATTGGTCGGAGCCATCGGCGGACTGATCGCAATGGCACTGGTTGTTTTCGGATAAAAGCACTCGCATAATAATCACTAAGGTTTTGAGAATGGAAAGCAGGTGAAGCAATGGCTGATAATTATGATTTCGGTACCTACGCCGGTTACGCCGACGGTAATGTGCCGACGGAGCCGTCAAGACCCGTTCGCGGCAATAACACGGGTATGCGCCGCCGTCCGCAGAGAGATGCGGCAGACAGCGAACACCGTGCTCCTTCAAAAGAGAATATTAGCTTTTGGCAAAAGGGTAGGATAGATATAACCTTTTTGGCGTTGGTAGTCGTGCTTATGGCTATCGGTTTGCTGTGCCTGTTTTCGTCAAGCTATGCTTATGCGCTTCAAAACTACGGTGATTCCTATCATTTTATTAAAAAGCAGGTATTGTTCGCAGGCATCGGATTTGTCGGTATGTTTTTTGCGTCGCGCGTAAA
>USQH01000025.1 GCA_900556765.1 uncultured Oscillospiraceae bacterium | reverse complement strand
TCGGGATCATGCGATCATGGCTCCCGATTGTTTTATCGGGAGCTTTTTTGATGTTTTATATGAGACTTTTATAATTTTCGTTCGTTAAATAGATGAAGGTACCTTAACCAGCCTAAAAAACAGGAGGACGGAAAATGGCAAGCGGCGAGCAGGGATATACCCGTTATCTCAACGGGGACAAAAGCGGCATCGACGACATCGTCCGCGAATACAACGACAGCCTGATATTTTTCATCAACGGCTACGTTAATGACCTTATGACCGCTGAGGATCTTGCCGCTGACACTATTGTAAAGCTGCTCGTAAAGCGCAAAAAATTCAAAAATGACATGGGAGCCGGTTTTAAGACTTGGCTGTTTACAGTCGCGCGCAACACCGCTCTCGACTGGCTGAGAAAAACAGCTCGTCATCCGCATACGCCCATCTCGGACAGCGAACAGTACGACCTGCCGTCGTTTGAGGACAAAATGCTCAAAACCGAGCAGGCAAAGCAGCTCCACAGTGCGATGGATAAGCTTTGCAACGACTACCGCGAGGTACTGCATTTGCTTTACTTCGAGGAGCTTTCCTACGCGGATGCCGCCTGCGTCATGCACAAAAACGAAAAGCAGATCAAAAACCTTGCTTATCGCGCGAAACAGTCGCTGAAAACCGTCCTTGAAAAGGAGGACTTCATCTATGAGAACTTATGAGCAACAGTCAGCCGCCATAGAAAGCCGTATAAAAGCCCATAACAGGAAGCGGCACCGCATATCTGCCGCAATTTACTCCATTGCTGCTGTGCTTGTTATGGTGGGATCACTAACAGTAACATACGATCTCTTTAACGCCCACAGCAATAACTCCATCAACGACTGCGTCGATAATGCCACCAAAGAAAATTTCTATGACGAATCAGTCGCTATTTCAGAGAACTATTCCAAATTCAACGAACCGGACGACATAAAAAGAATAACGTCTACCCGATTTTTCGGAAATATAAAGCCGACCTCTCGCAGTCAGGATGAAATTCAAAAGCTCGCCGGAAGCAAGAGCGGTGCTTTCACCGTATATGAGGATAACGCATATCTCTACTTTTTCTGTTCCGACGGCACACTTGACAGCATTCTCAACATAAGTAACGCATACAACGAAATACTGCTTGAAGCTGACAAAAAATCGATTGTCGGCTACGCCGAAAAATATATACGCCGTTATTTTCCCGATTTTTCGGCGTCCGATTATTCGGTAAGTGTCGATCACTCGCCGTCGGCGTTTCCCGCGTGGGACATTACCTTTGAAAGCAAAAGTAACTGTGTGATCACCGAGCAATGGATCATTCGGTTTGTCGCTAACGGAGATATGTATTACCTTAACCATTCAAGCTGTGATCACACGGCGAAAATCACCGTTGATGATGCAGTAAGCTCGGCGCTCAAGCATATTGCCGACGACTACGGAGTAGATATTACAGACGCGCGCAGCAAATACAAAATAAGCGCAAGTATTACACCCGATGTCACCGCCGAAAAGGATGCGTCGTTTTACACAGTCACGGTCGAAAACATACCGTTTAACGAACTGTTTAACAACACCTTTTGGGTAAAAATCAGTGCTGACGACGGCACTGTGATTAGCATAGACCAATGCAAATAAAATGATGAAAGGCTGATGTCAAATGAAAAAACTGACCGCACTGATCCTCTCCGTTTTGGTTCTGCTTACGCTGTTTGCCTCATGCAGTGCGTCGAATTACAACGAGACCGGTGATTCCGCAAAAATAAGCGATAATAATTACAGCTATGGTATTAACGGCAGTAATAATGAGGATAGTGAAGCCACCTCCGCCTACATCAAAGAAAGCACCGATGACCGAAAGATTATCAAAAACGCTGAACTTGGTGTTGAAACCAAAGACTTTGATAACCTGATTAAAAAGCTTAATCAGTCGGTTGAAAGCATCGGCGGATATGTGGAAAGCTCGGACATCAGCGGAGGCGGTTACTACTATGCGTCCAACCGCAGTGCAAATATTATTGTTCGTATTCCTGCCGATAAGCTGGACAGTTTTCTTGCCGGCGTGCGCGATTCGGGCAACGTGACCTATGAGCGAATTGACAAGAACGATGTTACATCCTCTTACAAGGATATCGAGCGTCACATTCAGACACTGAATACCGAGCAGGAGCGGCTGCTTGAGTTGCTGAAGAAAGCAAACAATCTCTCCGACATAATGGACATCGAAAAGCGCCTCAGCGAAATTCGATATGAGCTTGAAAGCTATGAAACGGCACTAAAAAGCTACGATGATAAGGTCGATTACAGCACGGTCACGCTGTCGATTGATGAAGTCGAGAGAATAAGCGCAGACGAAAACGACGGTTTCTTCGCACGCGTCGGAAACGGTTTTATGAACAGTCTTTACGCCATCGGCGACGGTCTGCGCGAGGCAGCGATATACTTCCTCAGCGCCATGCCATTCTTCATTTTGCTCGGACTGATTGCAGTGGTCGTTATTGTCATCGTAAAGCTCGCAACCAAAAAGAGTCGTAAAAAAGCGGCAGCTAAACAAGCGCAGGACCAACCGCAGAATGATGAAATGAAATAATTCATCGACAGCACATCGACAAACATTTAGCATATAGAATTACTGCCGCGTGATGCACTGAAAACGGTATCAAAAATCCCTGAACGATCAGGCGGCAGAACGAAAAAAAGCACCGATCACGAACGCCTTAATATAGGCTTTCGCACGATCGGTGCTTTTAATATTACTTTTTAATCGGTAATTACGCTCTGGTCCACTTTACGCCCTGCGGTGTATCCTCCAGAGTGATGCCCATATCCTTAAGCTGATCACGAATGGCGTCGGCGGTAGCAAAATCGCGGTTTTTGCGTGCTTCCGTACGCTTGGCGATAAGCTCCTCGACCTGATCGTCAATATCATCATCGGCGGTATTGTAAACCAGTCCCAGCACGCCTGTCAGCTCACCGAACACACGCATTGCCTCCTCGCAGTCCTCTTTGGACGGCTCGCCGCCGAGCATGGTATTGATCTCGCGAGTCAGGTTGAACAGTGCGGCAACGGCGTCGGCAGTATTCAGGTCGTCGTCCATCGCAGTAATAAATTCGTCAATGAAACGGTCGAAGTTGACCGTTTTTTCGCCGCTCTGAGCCGATTTCATGCGGAAAACAAGATTGTCGCGGCAATTATACAGACGGTCGAGCGCATTCTGCGACTGCTCGATTATATCGGTCGAATAGTTGATCGGTGAGCGGTAATGCGACGATATCATCAGGTAGCGGATCGGCTCATAGCCGTACACCTTTGCCACCTCACGGACGGTGAAAAAGTTGCCGAGCGATTTCGACATTTTTCGGTTGTCGACGTTGATATAGCCGTTGTGCATCCAGTAGTGTGCAAAATCCTTGCCGCTTGCCGCCTCCGACTGTGCAATCTCGTTCTCGTGATGCGGGAAAATGAGGTCCTGACCGCCGCAGTGGATATCAATGGTCTCGCCGATATAGCGCTGACTCATTGCCGAGCACTCGATATGCCAGCCGGGACGACCGGCGCCCCACGGCGATTCCCACGACGGTTCGCCCGGTTTCGCGCCTTTCCACAGCGCGAAGTCCATCGGATTTTCCTTATGCTCGGCAACGTCGATGCGCGCGCCGGCTTCCAGATCCTCCAACGGCTGATGCGACAGCTTGCCGTAGCCGGCAAACTTCTTTGCGCGATAATAAACGTCGCCGCCTGCCTCATAGGCATACCCTTTTTCAACCAGCTTGGAAATAAGCGCGATTATCGCGTCGATATTCTCGGTTGCTCGCGGATGAACGGTCGCTTCGCGGATATTCATGCCCTTTACATCGGTCCAAAATTCGCCGATATATCGCTCGGCAACCTCAGGTACAGTAATGCCCTCATCGTTCGCCTTTTTAATGAGCTTGTCGTCTATATCGGTGAAATTCTGAACGAAATTCACCTTGTATCCGCGCCACTCAAGGTAGCGGCGCAGCACATCGAAAACGCAAAGCGGACGCGCGTTGCCGATGTGTATAAAATTGTATACGGTGGGGCCACAGGCGTATATTCCGACCTCGCCCTCTTTGATAGTCTCAAGCTCCTGCTTGCTTCGTGTCAGCGTATTGTATATCTTCATAATTTAATTACTCCTCCGGTTTTGCCAGCTTATCTATCTGCATTTGCAGTTTGCATATTTCCAGTGCAACGGGATCGGGAATGTGTACCCAATCGAGGCGGTCGTTTTCCACCCGCTTTCCGTCGCGTTTAACCACACGCGCCGGAACGCCGACGGCAGTGCAGTTTTCGGGTACTTCATTGAGCACGACCGCTCCAGCGGCAATGCGCGAATTATCGCCCACCTTAAACGGGCCGAGCACCTTTGCGCCGGCACCTACCATAACATTGTTGCCGAGAGTAGGATGACGTTTTCCGTGATCCTTACCCGTACCGCCGAGGGTCACGCCCTGATAAATTGTGCAATTGTCACCGATCTCAGCCGTTTCGCCGATAACGACGCCGGTACCGTGGTCGATAAACAGTCCCTTACCGATGGTCGCGCCCGGGTGTATCTCGATACCGGTCTTTCGCACGGCGCGCTGCGATATCATGCGCGCAATAAAGAAATGACCGTGGCGGTAAAACCAATTTGCCCGACGGTAGCGGCGTATCGCCTTTACGCCGGGATACAGCAGCAGTATTTCAATCGCCGAGCGAGCGGCGGGATCACGTTCTCGCACAGCGGCAATATCGGATTTAATCTTATCAAACAAGCCTGAAAACTCCTTTCTGAATTAAAAAAATGAAAAAGCCGCCTTCGCCACCCGATCAAGGTGACGGAGGCGGCGAAAATGCAAATTAAAGCCGCGGTTCCACTCCGACTTGTAACTCAAAAGGGACACAAAAAAATGCCCTCGGCCGATAACGGTGCCTGCCGCACGGCAATACTGAGACGGCAACCTGTCGCCCGTTCCTGTCGCATGCTGTCGGGTGCATTTCATCCGAGGGCTTTCCGATACGCCGTCTCAGCCTGTGCGGCGCACTCTCTTTTCGGAGCCTTTTGCGGACTACTTCTCCCGCGTAAACGCATTTATACTAACATTATATACTATCTTTTCGATTTGTCTATACCTATTTTGTGAAAAATTCTTTATTCTGTATCAGGTAATTTGCGCCGGAAATCACGGACATGATTGCCGAGATCCAAAGCAAAACGCTGTCAACGATATGCAGTGTAAACTCCGCCGGTGCGATACATTCGAAGCTCAGCAGCCATTCAAAGAAGATGGCGGCGATGACGGCTGCCATCTGAGTAACCGTTTTCAGCTTTCCCCATATATCGGCGGCAACCACCTTGCCGTTTGTCGCCGCCATATACCGTACCGATGTGACCAAAAACTCGCGGGTCAGCATGATGAAGTTTATCCACAGTATTCCCGTACCGATGTTGAGATACAAAAAGCCTATGAATGCGGCGTGGACAATCATTTTATCGGCAAGTGGGTCCATGAACTTGCCGAAATTGGTTATTAGATTGCGCTTACGGGCGATTTTGCCGTCCGCCATATCGGTCAGCGACGCCGCAATAAATACGATCATAGCCGCTAAATAGTGGTGTGGGAACTCCACGACAAGCAGAACAAGAAACAACGGCGCAAGTATTACGCGCAAAACGGTCAGTTTGTTAGGCAAATTCATTTCCATTTACAAATCCTCGCTTCCGGTCTGCTGTCCGAGCAGATCGTATTCTATCGTATCGAATATCTCAACGTCGACCAGATCGCCCTCTGTCGGGCGCTCAGACGACGGAGTGAAAAACACCTTTGCGTCGATATCGGGTGCATCGGCGTACGAGCGGCCGTAACAGCATTTAATGTAGCTGTCGTAACCCTCGACCAGCACCTTCATCGTCTCGCCTATTCTCTGCTCGTTCTTTGCCGCAGTGATGCGAAGCTGGTCGTTCATAATGACCTCTGCGCGGCGCTCCTTAACGCTTTGCTCGATCTGATCCTCCATCTGCGCCGCAATCGTGCCTTCCTCAGCCGAATACGCAAAGCAGCCGAGACGGTCAAAACCGATATCGTTTACAAACTCGGCAAGCTCGGTAAACTGCTCCTCAGTCTCGCCGGGGAAACCGGTAATAAGCGTTGTCCTCAGCACCACATCCGGCATCTTTTCGCGGATTTTTGCTATCAGAGCTGTAAGCGACTGTCTGTCACCGGTGCGGTTCATTGCGTGCAGGATATCCCCGTTGCAGTGCTGAAGCGGAATGTCAATATAGTGGAGTATTTTGCTGTGCGACGCCATTACATCAAGCAGTTCGTCTGTAATACGGTCGGGATAGGCGTACAGTATGCGTATCCACTCGATTCCGTCGATATCGCACAGCTTGCACAACAGCTCGGGCAGCATCAGCCTGCCGTAATTGTCCTCTCCGTAGCGGGTGGTGTCCTGAGCAATAACAACCAGTTCCTTTACGCCGCGTGCGGCGAGCCTTTTCGCCTCGTCGATAACGCTCTCGACTGTGCGTGAGCGGAAACGACCGCGAATGAACGGAATGGTGCAGTAGGTACAGCAGTTGTCGCAGCCGTCGGCAATACGCAGATAGGCTGTATATCTCGGTGACGCAAGAATACGGTCGCTGTCCATGTCGAGAAGGTTTTTATCGGGAAACATTGCAATATTATTTTCATTGCCGATTACCCTGTTAACTATGTTTACTATTTCGTCATTGGAGCCGATACCGATAACGGCGTCGATTTCCGGCATTTCGTTCAGCACCTCAAGCTGATAGCGTTCCGCCAGACATCCGGTGACTATCAGTCCCTTCAGCGTACCGTTCTTTTTCAGCTCCGCCAGCTCCAAAATATTGTCAATGGCTTCCTTTTTTGCGTCCTCGATAAAGCCGCAGGTATTGACTATAACGACATCTGCCTCGCCCTCGTTACCGGTGATTTCAAATCCGGCGTCGCTCAGGCGTTTAAGCATGATCTCGGCATCGACCTGATTTTTCGGACAGCCGAGAGACACCATTCCTACTTTTACTGACATAAGACCTTGCTCCTAATTATATATATATTTAATCACAAAACCGATCGTCGCCGCTGACAAAGCGATCAATAACACAGCGTATATCGGAATACGAAAACCCCTTTCGTGCGAGGGCGTTAAAGACACGGGTTATTGACTTTTCGGTGCCGTCGGCAAGCTGGCGAGCATACTTTGTCTCTACCAGCCGGTTAATCGTCTCGCACGGATCGGTCCCGACCTCGCTTACCGCCGATTCGGCAATATCGCGGTCTATTCCCTTTGCACAAAGCTTGCGGACAGCATACGACGGCGATACGCCCTTTGACAGAAGCAGTATCTCCGCGCAGCGAGCCGCATACCGCTCGTCATCAATGAGCGACAGCTCGACCATTCGCTCGGCGGCGGCATTTGCCGCCTCGACACCGAACTCACGGGTCAGCTTGTCGGCAATCTCCTTTTGCGCCCAATCGCGGCGCGATAAATAGTAAAATGCACGCTCGCACGCGCGGCTGTACGCCGACATATATATCAGTTGGTCAAGTTCCTCATAGGATATATCGCTGCCTGCGCGGTATCCCGACTCATCGAACGCTTTGCGATCTATCAGCAGATAGCCGCTGTCGTCGAGATTTGCTCTGCTGTCCTCTATCGGTTCACTGAGCACCAGCGCATAAAGCGACTTTCGCCGCGTGCGCACTTCTATTATTGTCATCAGTCTTCCACGTCAACATCAAGATTTATCTTTGACGACGGACGCGCCTTTGGTGCGGCAGGCTCCTGTGCCGGTTCAACTACTGCCGGCTGTGGCTCCGCCGATCTTGCCGTGCGTGTATTCTCGGCAGCGTGTTTTTCCTTCATGGCGGCGGTAACGCGCTCCTTCAGCTCCTGCATAAGCTCGGGATTGTCCTCAAGCATACGCTTAACATTGTCGCGTCCCTGGCCGATACGATTTTCATTGTAGTAAAACCACGCGCCGCTCTTTTTGATTATATCGAACTGGACGGCAAGATCAAGTATTTCGCCCTCAGCGGAAATTCCTCTGCCGTACATGATATCAAATTCAGCCGTTTTGAAAGGCGGAGCTACCTTGTTCTTGACCACCTTTGCCTTTGTATGCGAGCCAATCATTTCGGTGCCGTTTTTAATGGTCTCGGCGCGGCGGATGTCGATACGAACCGACGAATAAAACTTAAGCGCGCGGCCGCCGGGCGTTATCTCCGGACTACCGTAAACAACGCCGACCTTTTCGCGAAGCTGATTGATAAAGATTACTACACAGTTGGATTTTGATATTGCGGCGGTCATCTTTCTCAGTGCCTGAGACATCAGGCGCGCCTGCACGCCGACGTGGCTGTCGCCCATATCGCCCTCGATCTCGGCACGGGTAACGAGCGCGGCAACCGAGTCGATAACAACAACGTCGATAGCTCCCGAACGAACGAGCGATTCGGCAATATCAAGCGCCTGCTCACCGGCATCCGGTTGAGAAACCAACAGCGAGTCGATATCTACGCCCAGATTGCGCGCGTATACGGGGTCAAGCGCGTGCTCAACGTCGATATACGCCGCGTCGCCGCCGAGCTTTTGCGCCTCCGCGACTACATGGAGCGCGATGGTCGTTTTACCCGATGATTCGGGACCGTATATCTCAACAATTCTGCCGCGCGGCACGCCGCCAACGCCGAGTGCCATGTCAAGTGCGATGGAGCCTGTGGATATAGCCTCAACATTAAGCGCCGAGTTTTCGCCCAGCTTCATAACCGAGCCTTTACCGTATTTCTTCTCTATTTGCGCCAAAGCGGTGGTCAGCGCCTCCTGCCTTGCGCTCTTTGCGTCAGTAGTAGCCTTTTTTTCTGCCATATTACTTCAACTCCGTTTGTCGATTTTTATTATACTATATATTATTTTGTGTACCAACAATGACCCTGTCCAGTCCATTCAGATCGCGTACCGTTTCACAGGTCAAGCCCTGCTCGCAAAACAGCCGTGAAACATCCTGTGCCTGTTCTTCTCCGATCTCCGCCATTATCTTGCCGTCTGTCTTTAACAGCGGTATCCACATTTTCGCGATGGCGCGGTAAAATTTGAGTCCGTCGTCGCCGCCGTCAAGCGCAGTCTCAGGCTCAAAACCTACCTCACGCGAAAGCGTAGGGATAACGGTGGACGCGATATACGGAGGATTGGCGGTGATTAGGTCGTATTTTTTAAATCCGAGCGGTTGTGTCAGAACATCGGCGCGAACAATATTGATATCGGCATGGTTAAGCGCCGCGTTGCGTTCAAGATAGCCGAATGCCGGATCGTAAAGCTCAACTGCGGTAACATCCGCGTCCGACACATTCTTTTTTATTGAAACGGCTATGCATCCGCTGCCTGAGCAGAGGTCGAGCACTGCCGGCGACCGACGGTCTTTCAGAAAAGCGAGCGCGCGATCGACCAAAACCTCTGTATCGGCACGCGGAATGAGTACACCGTCGCCTACATAAAAGGGCAGCGAATAAAACTCCCACTTGCCGACTATATATTGCAGCGGTTCGCCTGATTTACGGCGGTCGACGAGCGCCCGTATTCGTGACAATGCTCCGTCATCCACCGCCGAATCACCGTGCAGTATAAGGTCGGTACGGTTTATCCCCAGCGCAAAGCATATCAGCTCGTCGGCATCGAAGCGTGCGTCATCAACGCCTGCTTGTTCAAGCTCGTCTGCAATCGTGCGCCTCAGTTCGGAAATCACTGTATCTCATCCTCGCCGTTTTCGGGAATGACTTCGGTCATGGCGCGGATAGCGACCTCGATCATGCTGTCATCCGGTTCCTTGGTCGTGATGTGCTGTACCCACATTCCGGGGGCGGCAATAATACGCGTAAACAGGTTATCGCGACGGGCGCACAGCTTAATAAGCTCGTATCCCACACCGCAAATAACGGGCAGCAGCAACAGCTTTACACACACCCAAACCCATCGAATAATCTGGATATCAAGCGCTTTCAGTACGAATACAACGATCGAGTAAAAAAGCACGCTCACAAGCAGCATCAAAACGATGAACGATGTGCCGCAACGGGGATGGAAACGCCTCTCAGTGCGTACATTTTCCACTGTCAGCTCCTTGCCGTGTTCATAGCAAAAAATTGTTTTATGCTCGGCGCCGTGATACATAAACACGCGTTTAATGTCCTTCATTTGTGAAACAAGCAACATATAAATGAGGAAAACAGCTATCTTCAGCACGCCCTCAAAAAGTCCCTTGTACAATGCGAGCGAGTTGCCGACCAATGAATTTACGCGGTCAAATAGAATTGACGGCAGGTACATAAACAGCACCAATGCCAGCGCGATACCGAGAACCATGGATATTGCGCCGACCACTGTCGTCATTACGCTGTTTTCCTCTTTTTTGGTGTTTTTACGTTTCATCGCAATATTCGATGAAGCGGAATTGCCGTCGGGAACTATTGCATCGGTGTTTTCGGCAACCGCCACAGCCGTTTCGGCGGTATTTTCAACATTTGCCGCTGTCTCAGCGACATTTTCGGCAGACGAACCGACGACAACCTCCGCTTTTGCGGAATCGGCAAGTATATCCGCCGCCGTTATAGTTTCAGCCGATGAGCTGTTTGCATTATCGGCAGGTGTTTTATCATTCTTTGTCTGCTTAGGATCCGCCTCGTCGAGCATACCCGACTTCTCCGCTGACAGCATCAGCGCCTTGTACCCGAATACCATTGACTCGATCAATGAAACCGCGCCGCGAATTATCGGCAACGCAAAAAACTTATGCTTATCCTTTATGCTGCGCTGCGCCAGCTCCTCAACGGCAATGTTGCCGCTTGACTCGCGCACCGCCATGACCGTTTTGAACGGTCCGCGCATCATGATACCCTCGATTAGCGCCTGACCTCCGATGCTGGTCTTTTTACAGCATTTATTTTCACTCATATGTATCCTCCGATTTGTCAGAAAGCGTCGCTATATCAACATCCGAAAGCGGCTCCATCTGTGATTTTTTGACTGTTGGCAGCACCACGGTGACCGTTGTGCCGACTCCCTCGGTGCTTTCGATCAGCAGCAGTCCGTTATGATGCTTTATTATCTCGTCGGCGACTGCAAGGCCGATGCCGGAGCCGCGGACGGTACTGTTCGCTTTATAGAATTTCTCCTTTACACGGTCGATGCGGTCGGCAGGAATACCGACGCCGGTATCGGAAACAGCAATACGCACGCAGCCTTCCTCAATAATGACGTCAATATTGATCGCACCGCCGGACGGTGTATATTTGACCGCGTTGTCAATTATGTTTATAAACACCTGTTCCAGGCGATCGGCATCGCCCATAACTGTGCAAAGTTCCTGCGGCTCGTGATAGGATAGGATAATGTTATTCTGACGCGCCGTCTGCTGATAGGCGCATACCGCTTCGCCGACCTCGGCGAGTATGTCGATCTTTTCATTGTTATACGACAGTTTGCCCGTCTGCATACGGGAGAAGTCAAGCAGTTCCTCGACCAAACCCGACAAGCGCGCCGTCTCATTCAAAATGACATCAACACCTTTTACGGTCAGTTCGCGGTCGCCTTCGGCGTCCCTGAGCGTCTCACCCCAGCCGCGAATAGCCGTCAGCGGCGTCCTCAACTCGTGCGAAACGGAGGAAATGAACTCGTTTTTGAGCCGATCCGCCGACTCAAGCTCACCTGCCATGTAATTTATAGTATCACACAGCTCGCCGATCTCGCTGTTGCTCTCCTGCACCATTATGCGCGCCTGAAAATCGCCCAGAGCAATTCGACGGGCGACGTTGCTGACCTCGCCGAGCGGTTTTATGATAGACCGAACGAAGAAAACACCGGAAAGCACCGCCATAAGCTCAATTATAACCGCTATTGCAATAACAATAGCGTTGAGCAGCATTATATGACGGTCGAGCTTTGAAAGCGAAACAATACAGCGCACGGCGCCGTTGGATCCGTTGCCGTAATCGGGCAAAATGTGACAGTTCGCCATAACGCGCTCGCCGTTTTGAGTGCGGCCTATCCATGAGCCGCTGACTCCGTTGCTGACCGCATTTTGATAATCGGGCATTGCCGCATCCTTATCAGGAGCAAATCCGCTTGTTGATACCAGCACCTCGCCGCCGCTGTCAAGCACCTGAACCTCAACTTTATTCTTCAACTTGAACTGCTGCGACAGGGTACGTGCTTCCGAATAATAGTTTTCGGCGCTGCACACCGCCAGTTTCTCAAACGAGCCGGCGATACTGTCAATCGACGCCGAAACGGAATTATAGTAATTGTTATGTATGGTCGCGATAACGATGACTACGAGGACAAGCACGATGGCCGTCAGCAGCATCATCACGTTTGTCACCCAGTTGTGGGTGATTCCTTTAACTTTTATGGCAACATCCATTCCGTGCGTCCTCCTTTCATCGGTTTATCAGTTAATTTAAGTATATAAGTATATTTATATACCTACACCAAACGGCGCGTCAGTATCAGTACGGCACGGCAATATCAGTCGGTTGCCCACTTGTAACCCATGCCCCAAACAGTCACAAGGCGTTTCGGCGCGGACGGTTCATCCTCGATCTTCATACGTAGACGGCGTATGTTGACATCGACAATTTTTTCCTCGCCGACGTAGGAGTCACCCCAAACGCGGCTGAGAATATCCGTACGGTCAAGCGCCGTATCGGGGTGGGTAAAGAAATACTCGATTATTTGAAATTCCACCTGTGTCAGCTCGATCGGTCGGCCGCGTTTAAGCAGTACGCGGCGGCGCAGATTGAGAGTAAAATCGCCGAGAGTTATTTCATCCGACACAGGTTTTGCGCCGGATTGATTTGTCAGCATCTCGACGCGGCGAAACAGCGAGTCAACGCGTGCGACCAGTTCCGACGGGCTGAACGGCTTGGTAATATAGTCATCGGCGCCGAGCATCAGTCCGGTCACCTTATCCATTTCCTGCGTGCGTGCCGTGAGCATAATGATGCCCATCGTACTGGAGTGGCTGCGAAGCACCTTGCACACGCGCAGTCCGTCAATGCCGGGCAGCGCGATATCAAGCAGTGCAATATGTATTCCGCTCGGATTCTGTTCAAACAGCTTTATGGCATCCTCACCGGTACCCGCCTCTACGGTCTCATAGCCGGCTCGTTTCAGATTGATAACCACAAACTCGCGGATGGCCTCCTCGTCCTCAACGACCAGTATTTTTTTCATTTCTATTCACTCCCCAATTATAAAAGACTGAACATTTCTTTCAAGGTTTCGCCGTCGACCGAATATTCGCTTGTCGAATCGACTATTCGCGCAACGTAGATATAGCTGTCGTCCCTGCCAAGCTCGATAAACGCTGAATTATCAACCTGCTCATAGTCGCCGACAGCATACCGCTTAATACGGAACAGTTCGTTTGATACAGTGTTTCGTATCGAATCGTACACTCCGAATGTAAGCATATGTGATGATGAATCACGTGTTATCGTAACGGCGTCGATCCACAGTTCGGGATAACGAATCATGTATCCGTCGGCGGTGTTGAAATATCCGCACAGTGTGTCGTGGAAAAGGGCGCCGTCATAGCTGCGCCAGGTTGTCAAATACGCCCTCTCGGAGCTGACACGCAGTTCAAATCCGGGCATCAGTTTTGTAAACGGTATGTCAAGAACGCCGTCGCCGTTACAGTCACGGCATATCTCGGTAGACGTACGCAGGGTATACTCATTTTCCGCTCCTGCCGAGGAAATGAACGGATTTGTCAGCGTACCGTCCTTAATAAAAACAATATCGGTGACCATGGACGTAGTACCCTTGTAAGCGTCGATATATATCGCTTTGGTGCCGCCGACCGTCCCCTCCTGCAGCTTTGCGTATCCGGTGGCGTTTCCGTCAAGATATGCGGTTCCGTTCAGCACAGGCTCGTTGCCGGAGACGCTGTACAGCTTCGCCGTGGCCTCCTTGCCCTCGAGCGTCAGACTCTCGCCCTCGGAGGGGATGCGGTCGAGCACATCCATGATCAGGCCGCCGAGCGTCTCGCAGTCCTCGGCATCCTCGGGCACGAAGCCGATGAGCTCCACGAAGTCGCCCACGGCCATGCCGCCGTCGATCATCATGGTGTCGTCGGTGAGCTTCTTCACCAGCTCGCTGTCGGCGTGGCGGTACTCGTCATCGACGTGACCCACGATCTGCTCCATGATGTCGGTCATGGTGACGATGCCGGCAGT
>USQH01000024.1 GCA_900556765.1 uncultured Oscillospiraceae bacterium | reverse complement strand
TTTTCAGCGTGGCGCTTTTGCGACTTATTTGTACCCGTGGTATTTCTGCCGCGGTTATTTGCGTTTTTGGAGGTATAAAATGAAGAAAAAGGTAACCTATATCATAGCTGCGACAGTCGTTGTCGCCGTTATGATTACTGCCGCCGTTACCGGCGCGCAGGTCAACAGCTTTTGGGCGCTTGTTCCGCCGGTGATCGCCATCGGACTTGCCCTCGTGACAAAGGAGGTTTACTCCTCCCTCTTTATCGGTATCGTTTCCGGCGCGCTGATTTTGTCACAGTTTTCGTTCACCGGTATGATGGACGCACTTATCGCCTTTGATGTAAACGAGGATGTATCGGTAGGACTTATCAATTCAGTCTCCGGTACTGCCGGTATATTCATCTTCTTGGTTGAGCTCGGCATCATAGTAGCGATAATCAATAAGGCGGGCGGTTCCCGAGCATTCGGTGATTGGGCGGCTCGCAATATCAAGTCGCGTACAGGAGCAATGCTCGCTACGTTCGTTCTCGGTGTGCTGATTTTCATCGACGACTACTTCAATTGTCTGACAGTCGGCTCGGTAATGCGCCCCGTAACCGATAAGCATAAGATTTCGCGTGCAAAGCTGGCTTACCTCATCGACGCTACCGCTGCACCTGTTTGCATGATCGCACCGGTATCGTCCTGGGCTGCTGCCGTGTCAAAGTTTTCGGAAGGAACCGGTTATTCCGGCATTGAACTGTTTGTAAAGGCAATTCCGTACAATTTCTATTCGCTGCTCACTCTCGTGTTCATTATCGGAATTTCGGTTATGAAATTTGATTACGGCCCCATGCGCCTGCATGAAATGAATGCACAGCTCAAGGGCGACCTGTACACTTGCGGTGATAAAAATGAGGTTCCGGAGGTCGAACCTTCCTCAAAGGGCAAGGTCATCGATCTTATCCTGCCGGTTGTAATACTGATTGTCTGCTGCGTAATTGCTTTGCTTTATGTCGGAAACGGCGGCGATTTCTCGGTAAGCATCGTTGACGCATTCGGCGACACCGACGCAACGGTAGGTTTGCCGTGGGGCGGCATAATTGCATTGGTACTCATTGTTGTTTATATGCTGCTGCGCCGCTTGGTCAGCTTTACCGAATCAATGGAATGTGTGCCGCAGGGCTTCATCGCCATGGTACCCGCCATACTCATACTTACATTCGCAACAACACTTAAGGATATGACCGGCGCACTCGGCGCCAAGGAGTTTGTAGCCGGACTTATGGAAGGTGCGGCTGCCGAGCTGTCTATGCTCTTGCCGGCGGTTATCTTCCTTGTCGCCTGCTTCCTTGCGTTTGCCACCGGTACATCTTGGGGTACTTTCGGTATACTTATCCCGATCGTATTGAGCATATTCCCCGAGGGTGAACTGATGATAATCGGCATGTCGGCGTGCCTTGCAGGCGCCGTGTGCGGCGACCACTGCTCACCCATTTCCGATACGACCATCATGTCGTCGGCGGGCGGTCAGTGCAACCATATCAACCACGTTTCGACTCAGCTTCCGTACGCTATCAGCGTTGCCGCAATATCCTTTGTGATGTACATAGTTTCCGGCTTTGTTCAGAACGTGTGGATCTGTCTGCCGCTCGGCGTTGTTGTTACGATCGGATTCCTGTTTGTTATGAAGGCGATTACAAAGTCAAAGAATAAAGAAGCGGCGTAATTTATGCGCTGCTTGTTATCAGAACGGCAAGCGGTATTTTGCCGCAGCAAAAGCTGAATAATAAATGCGATATAAAAACTAAGGTGGGGGCTTTGCCCCCACCTTAGTTTGCATTTTTTGCCGTTGCTTTTGCCTGAGCCTTTGCCGTTGCGTTTAATTGATTTTTTGTTTTTTCTTTCCCTGTATAATCGAAGAGTCGATTTCTCATTGTTGACGGCTTTCGGTGAAAAATGCACGGTAAATAATACATACTGTTAAAAAATGCGATAATCGCACTAAAAAACACAATATTCTCCGTATGACGACGACAAAAACAATTGAAAAAGAAACGCCTATGTGTTATGATAAAATAAATATAAATATACTCGTGCGTATTGGAGGTATTCTCTGTGTACTATCGCATGATGAAAAAAAGATTGGAATATACGATGCTTGCCGGCATCCTTATTAACGCGCTGACAATGTTTTTGCCGCTTGTCAACGTGACGCTGGTATCTGATTTTAAGCGTTATACCGAGGGCTACAGCATCGGTTACATCTTTCGGCTGCTGATTCCGTGCGTGTTTAACGGCGGAGCCGGCGCGCTCAGCAATCCGAGCGTTGCGCTGATGGCGGTTATGCTCATGTATGTCGTTTGCTGGATTGCAGGGGTTTTTACGACCATTCTTGTGATAAAAAGTATGCGCTCCGATCGAGTTAACATATTCCGTACAGTTGCCGTTTCGGTTTTTGAGGCGCTCAGCGCCCTGTTCATGCTTGTTTTCAGCGCCCAGATGAAGTCTTTTGCCGTCAGCATTGCCGTTGAGCCGTTTAAAGGTCATGTTAAAAGTTCTTCGGTTATTGTCGGCACGGTAGCGGCTCTTATCGTACTGCTTCTTGCGTTTGTAAATGTTTTCATGCTTATCGGTATAATCCGCAAAGGCGGTCAGTATGACGAGATTGACGAACAGGAGCATGAGCCTGAACGCCGCCCGTCAGAGCAGCGCCGTCCTGCCCGTACGATCGGCTATGACCGCTATGAGGAGCGCCACGGCGATCCCCGCCGCTCCGCGCCCCGTCGTCCGGACACGGCACCGCATAATTACGACCGATACGGCCCCGCCGCGCCTGCACCGCGCACTCAATCGGGTGACCGCATTCAGTCACAAAGCCAGCGCGCGTACGGCAATACCGGCGTTATAGATCGCTACAATTTGCCTCGCCAGACCACTCAGCCTATTAACAGGCCCGTCGGTCGTCCGCAGCAGCCGACCTCTCAGCGCCCGTCCGCACCTGCCGATCGCCGTCCGCAGTCGCAGTCGTCAGCCAGACCGATTATATGCCCGTCGTGCGGTGCTCGCTGCCGCAGCGGCTCGCGTTTTTGCAATATTTGCGGCGAGCGGTTTGATTCCCGTCCCGCGTCAAGGACTACCTGCTCCGGATGCGGCGCGAAGATAAGCGAAAATGACGTGTTTTGCCCGACATGCGGCGCAATAATTAAATAAATAATAAAATTGTTCAAATCACCGGTTATTTCACCGGCAAGAGGTGAGTTGTTTTTATGAGTAAGAAGATTTTCAACGGGATAAGCACCCTTTCGGTCATTACCAGCACTGCCGACCGTGAAGATTGCGGCAACTGCTGCATTTACCGTGTTGACGAGGCAGCAGCAAAGGCTGTCGCCGGCGTTTGCGAGGGCTGCACCGATTACGCTGATGTGAGATATCCTGAGTTTGACGATCAGAGCGGCGCTTTTATCGGTTCGCGTATAAGTGCGGCGGGCGTGCTTAGCTGGTTTACCGCCGAGCGCTGCCTTTTTAACGACAGCGACGCGGAGCGTCTGCACTCGTCCATTGACGTGTTTATGCGAAAGGCAAAGCGTCGTCTGGACTACGAAGGAAAGCCGATTTTTAAGAAAAAAGCGCGCACTTTTGCTTCATCTGCGGCTGTCATTGCGGTCGACTACGCCTCCGATTCGAAAGTTGAGTGCGAGTTTCTTTGGGCGGGAAATAACCGTGGGTATGTGCTTGATACCTACGGACTTTGTCAGATCACCGATGACGATGTTTCCGCACCGAAAAATGCACTGCGTACGCGCGTGCGCGGCGAGCGGCTTGCCAATGCGATAAACGCCGATACCGACTACAATATTAATTTTCGCCGCATAAACGTAAATGAGCCGATGATGCTGATTTCATCGACGGTCGCCGGATTTGACGACTTTTCAAGCCCGATGGAATTTGAGTATGCAATACTTTACGCATTGATTAAAGCGTCGAATATCGCTGACTGGGAAACGAGGCTTAAGTCGATAATACGCGAGTATACCGAAAACGATTTCTCCATGACCGTAATGTCTGTCGGTTTTACTGATTTTAATCAGATGAAGGCATATTATGAACCGCGTGTCAGACAGCTTATCGAGCAGTACATCCGCCCGCTTAACGCCGCCCGTTCGGGCGAGTCGAGTATCAGCCCAGAGGAGCTGTGGCGCGAGTACAAAAACGGTTATTACAGATAAAAAGGGAGGACACCAAATGTTCTGCAAAAATTGCGGACGCGATATCACACCGTCCGAAAGTAAATGCCCGTTTTGCGCCGCGCCGAGCGGTTTTCCCGCCGGAATGAACGGCGACAGCCCGATCCCCGCAGTGTCTGACGCCGAGCAGATCATCGGTACAGCCGCCGCGGACGCATTGTTGACAGGCAGCATTGTTGCATCTAATCGCTCAAGCCGCACAAACGGAGTCAGAAACCAGGCGGAGAGATACGAGGCGCCGACAGATGAAAATGCAAATGTAAATAATGACTACGGCAATTTTGAACCCGAAAACGACTCAGGCAGCAACTTCTTTAACATTGAAAACGAGCAGGTCGACAGCTACTTTGATGCTGCCGATAACGCGCCCGCTGACGATGATTACGGTGCTGTTAATAACGCGGCGGATAAAGAGTCTTTTGCAGGCGGTTTTCAGGGCGCTGATGAATATGCCGACGAGGATAATTACGAATATGACGAGGATTATGTCATTTCCGACAAGCCGGTACGACAGGCCTCCGACCACAGTGCTCGCAGTTATGATGCTCCCCAACGCGATAATTACGGCCGTGACGGATACTCACGCGATATGGGTTATGATGACCTGGACGATAATTACGGCCGTCCGCTGAAGCATCGAGTCGGCGATTATGTGAACTCATTTGATAAAAAGCGGATTTTGCCTATTGCCGCCGTTGCAGAGGCTGTCATAATTCTGATCTTGATAATTGTGCTGATCGCACGCTGCGGCGCCGGTAACGGTGACGCGGGTATAGGCACATCGTCGAATTCATCCGATGCGATGACGAGTGATATTACAAGCAGCGATGATATTTCAAACAACGGAACGGGATCGTTTGATATCACATCATTCGTATATCAGCCGCCCAGCCGCTCATCTGAGACGCCGACATCTACGCCGTCCAGTCGACCGTCCGAACCCACGACTTCAGAGCTGCCCAGTCACCCCTCTGAGCCGTCGACCTCAACGCCTTCCAGTAACACTTCGACTTCCGAAACGACAAATACCAGCACCCCCGAACCGGAACCGGAAGAATAGTATGTACGGTAAAGGCGACTATGCCATAACAAAAAGCGGATGACCTGCAACGGGTCATCCGCTTTTTAGTCGGTATGCAGTATGTGACGCGCTTTCACACGGCTTTTAACATGATAAAGTTTGATGTTGAATATCAGCCGCGTGTTTGTTAAAATTATAGTTGAAAAGATGTACGTATAACGCACGAAAACACTTGGCGCGGCGAAGCTGAAATCGTATTTGGCGCGGCAGACACTAAAGTGGTAAACAGCTGCCTGTTTACAGATAAACGCATTTATATGCCGCGTAAGCGTTAAAAACAAGAAAAGGAACTATTAAAACTATGGATATTAAAAACATTTTATCTCATGTTGATCACACGCTGCTCGCACCCACGGCGACTTGGGAAGAAATACGCGCAATATGCGATGACGGCATAGCCTATCAAACTGCATCGGTCTGCATACCTGCGTCTTACGTTGCCGCTGCGAAGGAATACGTCGGCGATCGTCTGAAAATATGCACTGTGATCGGTTTTCCGAATGGGTACAGCACCACCGCTGTCAAGTGCTTCGAGACGGCCGACGCGGTCATGAACGGTGCCGACGAGATAGACATGGTGATAAATCTCGGATGGCTCAAGGATAAGCGGTACGACGATCTGCTGGCTGAGATAAAAGCGGTCAAGGCGGCGTGCAGCGGCCGCCTGCTGAAAGTTATCATAGAGACCTGCCTGTTGAATGACGATGAAAAGATCAAAATGTGCGAGATCGTGTCGGCTTCCGGCGCGGATTATATCAAGACATCGACAGGTTTTTCGACAGGCGGAGCGACAAAGCATGATATAGCCGTTTTCGCGGCAAATGTTGAACCTCATCTGAAAATAAAAGCGGCGGGCGGTATTTCGTCGCTTGAGGACGCGCAGGAATTTATTGATCTCGGCGCATCACGTCTCGGCACCAGCCGCATAGTAAAGATAGTAAAAGCGAATAATATGTGATGTGGAGAAAATAAGCTCCGCACAAATTTACAACGAACCGAAAAAGCGGACGCAAAAGTCCGCGCGTGGTAATGATAACGACATATACTTACAAGGAGGAATGTATAATGTCCGAACTTTATCCGACGCCGCATATTAACGCGACGCCTGACGATTTCGCCGAAACCGTGCTGATGCCGGGCGATCCGCTGCGTGCAAAATTCATCGCGGAAAACTTCCTGACCGACGCACGGCTGGTTAACAATGTGCGCGGTATACACGGCTATACAGGCGCATATGACGGTAAACGAATTTCGGTCATGGCGAGCGGAATGGGAATGCCGTCCATCGGCATCTATTCATACGAGCTGTACAACTTTTTCGGTGTAAAGAATATCATGCGGATTGGTTCGGCAGGGGCGATATCGCCCGATATTCGCGTGCGCGACATCGTTATCGGTATGGGCGCCTGTACCAACTCCTCCTTTGCCCGACAGTATCGCCTGCCCGGCACGTTTGCACCGATATGCAGCTATGAAATGCTGCGTGCATGTACCGAGACTGCCGAACAAATGGGATGCCGTTTTCACGTCGGCAATCTGTTGTCATCCGACACATTTTATAATGATGAGGACGGCATCGACGACAGCCAAAAATCGTCGGCGCTGTGGAGCAAAATGGGCGTAATGGCGATCGAAATGGAAGCGGCGGCGCTTTACATGAACGCGGCGCGCTGCGGCAAAAACGCACTGGCGATATGCACCGTTTCCGATCATATTCTGACCGGTGAGGCAACCACCGCAGAGGAGCGCCAAAACTCGTTTACCGAGATGATGGAGCTTGCGCTGAAAACGGCGGTAAAGCTCGGCTGACCGAGACGGAAAGGAGCAAACTATGAAAACAAAACGAGTGTTTTTGATTGTTCTTGATTCATGCGGCGTGGGACAGATGCCCGACGCCGCCGACTTCGGCGACCATGACTGTAATACACTGCGGCGGATTGCGGGTTCACCCGAATTTCACTGCGAAAATATGCGTAAAATGGGGCTTGGCAACATTGACGGACTGGATTTTATCGGCACTGTTAATGATCCTGCCGCCGCTGTCGCGCGCATGAGCGAACGCTCGGCGGGAAAGGACACGACCACCGGTCACTGGGAGATCGCCGGTATCATTTCGCGCTCGCCGATGCCCACCTATCCGAACGGATTTCCACACGAGATACTGGATGAGTTTTCGCGCAGAACAGGCAGAGGAGTTCTGTGCAACCGACCCTATTCGGGGACCGAGGTAATTAAGGCATACGGAAAACAGCACATGGAGAGCGGCGATCTGATCGTATATACCTCCGCCGACAGCGTTTTCCAGATTGCGGCTCATGAGGATGTCGTGCCGCTCGAAAAGCTGTATGAATATTGCCGCATTGCACGCGATATACTGCGCGGTGACAATGCCGTCGGACGGGTAATTGCACGCCCGTTTACCGGCAGTTATCCCGACTTTTACCGCACAGCGAACCGCCGTGATTTTTCCCTTCAACCGCCGTCAAGGACACTGCTTGACGCGGTCAGCGACGCCGGAATGACCGTTTTGGCGGTGGGCAAGATCAGCGATATTTTTGCAGGCCGCGGCGTGACCGAAAAGGTGGTTACCCACTCCAACACAGAGGGCATGAATGCGGCGCTCGATGCCGTAAAACGCGATTTTCACGGTCTGTGCTTTGTCAATTTGGTCGATTTTGATATGCTTTACGGTCACCGTCAGGATATCAACGGCTATGCCGCCGCATTCGCCGAATTCGACCGTTGGCTGCCGTCATTCGTCGCCGAAATGCGAGCCGACGACGTGCTGATGATAACTGCCGATCACGGCTGTGATCCCGGCGACGACAGCACCGACCATACGCGTGAGTACACGCCGCTTATCATATACGGCGACGCCGTGAAACCGGTGGTACTTGGCACACGTCCGACATTTGCCGATATCGGCGCTACGGTCGCCGATTGTCTCGGCATTGAATTTCGCGGTGAAGGTTCGAGTTTGTGCAATGAAATTGAGAAAGGGTGAGCCGATATTATGACCGAAAAAGAACTGTGCGCCCTTGCAATACAGGCGATGAAACGCGCGTATGCGCCATATTCGGGCTACACGGTCGGAGCGGCGCTGCTTGCCGCCTCCGGCAAGGTGCATATCGGCTGTAATATCGAAAACGCATCTTACACGCCGACAGTTTGCGCCGAGCGTGTAGCTATTTTTAAAGCGGTCAGCGAGGGCGAGCGTGACTTTGTTATGCTGGCTGTTGCCGGCGGTCCGAACGGGCGGCTTCGCGGAGCAGCGCCGCCGTGCGGCGTTTGCCGTCAGGTCGCGGCGGAATTTTGCGGAACGGATTTCCCCGTTTTGGTCGTCACCGGTGAGGACAGCTTTGAGCGGTTTACCCTTAATGAGCTGCTGCCCAGATCATTCGGACCGATCAATTTGGAAAAATAAGCGGCGAGCGATCTATCAGAGAGATTGCTGACATGATCTGCGGCAAAGCGCCGCAAAATAAGGAGCGTTTTTTGAGCAATGAGAATGTATGACATTATACAAAAAAAGCGCGACGGCGGCGAACTGACCGCCGCTGAAATCGAATTTTTCATCAGTGGATATACCCGTGGCGATATACCCGATTATCAGGCGTCCGCGCTGATGATGGCGATATACTTTCGCGGAATGAGCGACCGCGAGACGGTTATGCTGACCGAAAGTATGGCTCGTTCGGGCGATAGAGTAGATCTGTCGCGCTTTGGGCAGATGTCGGTCGATAAGCACAGTACCGGCGGCGTCGGAGACAAGACGTCACTGATAGTGGCGCCGATAGTTGCATCGCTCGGCGGCAAGGTGACCAAAATGTCCGGCAGAGGACTTGGGCACACCGGCGGTACGGTCGATAAGCTGGAGTCGATTCCCGGCTACCGTACGAATATACCCACCGATCGGTTTCTTGAACAGGTCGAGCGCGTCGGAATGGCGATCATCGGTCAAAGCGGCAATCTGACTCCTGCCGACAAAAAGCTGTACGCACTGCGTGACGTTACGGCGACGGTGGACAGTATTCCGCTCATTACATCCAGCATCATGAGCAAAAAGCTGGCCGCAGGGTCACATTCGATAGTGCTTGATGTAAAGGTGGGCAGCGGAGCGTTTATGAAAACGGTCGCCGATGCCGAAAAGCTTGCCCGTGAAATGGTCGACATCGGTAAGAAATGCGGCCGCAAAACTGCGGCTTTGCTGACCGATATGGATACGCCGCTCGGTCGCGCAGTCGGCAATTCACTGGAGGTCGCCGAAGCGGTCGCAGTGCTCAAGTGTGAGTCACGGGGGGAACTGCGCGATATTTGTGTGGAGCTTGCGACGGCAATGATATCTTTGGTTCACGGCATTTCGCCCGAACAGGCGCGCGAAAGGGTAGTGCAGTCGCTCGATTCGGGAGCGGCGTTTGAAAAAATGCGCGAATGGATAGCGGCGCAGGGCGGAGATGTCCGCTACATTGACGATACATCGCTGTTTGGGCGCGCCCGTTACGAGGCGGCGGTGAAATGTACTGATTCGGGTTATGTTACCGCAATCAACGCCGAGAGCATCGGTGCGGCGGCGGTCATTCTCGGCGCCGGCAGAGCGTCAAAGGACGATAAGATCGACCACAGTGCCGGAATAATTATCGGCAAAAGCGTCGGCGATACCGTCAGTGCAGGAGACATTCTGTGTACGATATACACCAATCGTGAAGAAACCGTTGCCGAAGCAACGGAGCGTTGCCTGTCGGCGTTTACAGTCGGTAACACAGCTCCTGTTCGTAAACCGCTTGTATACGAAACTGTGTGGTAAATACGTACGATTTGCCGTTGCCGAATTTTATATTAAGCGTATATAAAAATCAATAATAACAGAAAACAGGACTTGCCTTATATAATGGCAAGTCCTGTTTTAATATAATGATCTTATCAATCGAGAGTTTTTGCAATTTCTTTGATATATTCCTTAAACTGACCGCTGATCTCGGGGTGCTTGAGTGCCACCTCGACCTGTGCTTTCATAATGCCGAATTTGTTGCCCATGTCGTAGCGTGTGCCTTCAAATTCAATTCCCATCATGCCCGTTGTGCGTGAAAGCGTCGCCATGGCGTCGGTGAGCTGTATCTCGCCGTTTGTCCCGGGAGCGGTTTGCTCCAAAATATCGAATATTTCAGGCGGCAGAATACAGCGGCCGAGTATTGCGTAAAGGGACATTATCTGCTCATCGGTCGGCTTTTCCACCATGTCGAATATCTCGAATACATGGAGAAATTTGCCCATATCGACCACTGGCTCCAACCCCAGCGAGCAGTATTTTTTGATTTGTTCGCGTGAGCACGGCTTTATGCCGGCGACTCCCTTGCCGTAGTTGTCGTACACCTCGCAAAGCTGCTTTGTGACCGGCTTTTCACTGATTATAACGTCGTCGCCGTAAAGTACCGCAAACGGCTCATTGCCGATGAATGATCGCGCCTGAAGCACAGCATGACCGAGACCTTTAGTTTCCTTTTGACGCAAAAAGTATATATTTGCCATGTGCGCGAGCTGTGACAGCTCGTCGGCAGTGTCGTTTCTGCCCTTTGCACGCAGATTGCTTTCCAGCTCAAACGAGTGGTCGAAGTGATCCTCGATAACGTTTTTGCCGCGGTTTGTGATTATCAGAATGTCGGTAATGCCGGAGTTGACCGCCTCCTCGACGATGTACTGGATCGCGGGCTTGTCAACAATCGGAAGCATTTCCTTGGGGAGCGCTTTTGAAGCCGGAAGTACACGTGTGCCCAGTCCGGCGGCGGGGATAACAGCTTTTTTTATTGCCATTTCACAGGTCTCCTTTAAAAATACAGTATTGGGCATTGCAAATAATCGTGATATAAATTTATCGGCCTATACAATTGCCGACATTGAGTAAAATGCGGACATTGCGAAAAGTGATACAAGGGTCAGCACAAGCAAAACGACCCAAAGTGTATTGCGTGTTCCGCCGCGGCGAATAAGCTCGCTTCTGTACTCCTGTTCATTTAGCGCAACGATAGATTTTATTTGCTTAACAGCATGACTTTTATAAGCAGAATTTACAAAAAGTCCGCAACCTATGCCGATAGCAAGAGAGGTTACATTGTAGATGTTTGCGAGCACGCCGGCGATCGGCTTGCTTTCAAGTGCAGCGTTGAGCAGCGCGCTGAAATTCGGTATTGACATATCGGACATTGATGATGACTTCATCAGTTCCATAACGGCGTCAAACGTGAAATACAGATAGGCCCCCTGTATAGCCGACGCGATTATGAAAAGTGCTATACCTGCCTTGTTCATGCGCTTTTGCATAAGCCAAAAGGCGGCGAAAAGCGGACTGACGAACAGGCACATAAACATTACCAGCCAGTTGACCGAAATGGACGAACCGGATATCTCCATTCGCATGAATTTCGGCAGATATTTTGCTCTGTCTTTGCCGAGAAACAGTGCAACATCGTCTACGCGTACGCCGTCAATATTGTCAACGGCGTACTGCTGCTGACAAGCGTTCCCATAGCCCGTATTGCCATAAACAGGCTGAGATACTGGATTGTCACCCTCCAGCGGAGTACCGCAGTTTTTACAAAAGATGTAATCGGGTTGATTTGCCGTTCCGCAGCGGCGGCAAATGCGGTAGTTCATTCAGCTCGCCTCCGTTTTACTGTATACCGCCGCTCATAAGGGACATGAGCAGCTCAAATATTATTATTGCAGCCTGATAGAGAACCATTACCGACGGATAGAAAAACAGTAACGCCAGCCAGTGGTTGACTCCGCCGCGCTCGGCAAGCTCGGCAGCCGTATCTTCGATCTCGTCGTCGTTCTTTATTTCATTAACTTTCTCAAATACGCGCTTTTTATACCACGCGTCACCGAAAAGTCCGCTTATTACACGTCCGGTTATATCGACAGCGATGCCGATTCCGAACAATAACCATACCCATCCGCTGATCGAATTGAATGCGGCGATTATATCGGCTCTCGAAATGGCGATTCCGACAGGCAGGCTGCCGATATATGAGTTGAACGCAAAAATCATCGGACTGATAAGACACAGCGACGATACGACCAGAGCCAGCAAAACTATTGCAACCACATAATTTTTGCGGTATATATTCCATGCCGCAGGGAATAGGAATGCCGACCAGTTCCAGCCGACCTTTTTCTTGTGCTCCTCCATACGGGCGAAAAGCGGAATATACCGCCGTGTGTTTATTCGAACGAAATTGGCAAGCTCGCCTGCTTCGCAGTCACCGATTTTTGTGCTTTTGTCGATGCCGCCGAGCGGATCGAAATTAAATCCTACCGGCATCCCGTTAAAACCGCCGGGGAAATAGGTTTGGTTGTCGTCCGATTCGGCACTGTTGCTGCTTTTTCCGAACATATTGCCGCAGTAGGGGCAAAAAAGCGTGTCGGAGCTGCTTATTTTTCCGCAGTGGGGACAGGTGTGTCCTACGCGGTCGCGCGGTATATCGTCATTTGCCTCGGCTTTATCCTCCAGATGCGGGTCATACTGCTTGTCCGTTCCGTGCAAATGTTCAAGCGCGCAGTGACCGCACGATTTGTAACAATCGGCGTGATGAGGCGCACCGCATATCGGACAGTAAACTACCTCGTCGTCGTCAAAGAGGATACTTTTGCAAAAGGCGCAATGTTTGTTGTTTTCAATCATAAAAAGGGACTCCTTTTTGTCAATCCTTTTCGGTCACATGCTCCAATCCGAGCGAAAAAATGTCGTGAACGTGACTGTCGGCAAGCGAGTAATAGACCGTTTTGCCGTCGCGCCGCGAGCGAACGAGACCGGAGGAGCGCAGCAGCCGAAGCTGATGTGAGATCGCCGACTGTCCCATGCTGAGCAGTTCCGCGATGTCGCCTACACACATTTCGCCGTCAAGCAGGACGCAAAGAATGCTGACTCGTGTAGAGTCGCCGAACATCTTGTAAAGCTCGGCAAGATCGTACAGCGTCTCCTGCTGTGGCATTTTATCACGAACGGAAGCTATCCGTTCGGCACCGCAGTTCTTTTCACTCATTTTATTATCTCCCTCTTTCGGTCAAATTACCGTTGTGACGATCCACGGTATCAGGTACAGGACAATTGCCATTATCAGTCCGGCGGCGAGGACGCCGAGTGCGATGGCGGGCAACGCTTTTTTCATGCGCATATTTGCCACGTTGGCCACCAGAGCACCTGTCCATGCACCTGTGCCCGGTAGAGGTATCGCCACGAGAATAAACAGTCCCCACATCTCGTATTTGCCCAGTGAACTGCACTTTTTATCAGCGCGTTCAAGCAGACGGTCGACTACCGGACCGAGACGTGGTATTTTCTTCATCCAGTCAAAGATTTTTCGTATGAACAAAAGTATGAACGGTATAGGCAACATATTGCCGATAAAGCCAATACCTAAAGCGTACAGCCAGTTGAGGTCATACGCACGCGCGGCAATCAGTGCGCCGCGTATTTCGGACACCGGAATGATCGACAGCAGCGCTACTACCATCTCGGGTGTAAAGAATTGTTCCAAAAATGATTTGATTGCGTCCTGCACCGGTTATCTCCTTAAATTATCAAGAATAGTTTACTATATCTACGCCCGTGTAAAAGTGCTTAAGTATTTCCTTGTAGGTATATCCAAGTCTCGCGTAGCAGTCTGCACCGACCTGACTCATTCCGACGCCGTGACCCCATCCGCGAACAGTAAAGGTAAATTCATGCTTTGTGCTGTTGTACGATACTGTGAACGCGGGTGAGCGCATACCGAACGTCTTATACATTTTGTTACCGACGACCTTTTTCATACCGCCGTAGTTGACATATGCGACGTATGTGTTATTTTCGTCGTATGTAAGCTGGAACCACTGATTTCGGCCAGTGACTGTGGTGATGTCGATGTCGTATTTGTTTTTTATTCTCTTCGCTACCTCGTCATCGCTCAGAGTAACGGTCGTTTTAAATTTTTTGTTGGACGCCTCGTACGGAGACTCGACAGCTTTCAGGTAGCTGATCGAGCTGCCCCATATTGTTTTTGCGTCGGCGGAATAGCCGCCCGACATTGCGCTGTAAACAGCGTCGATGGTTTTTCCGTTGTATTTTATGATTTGGCCTATGACCGACTGTACGGCTGCCTGAATGTATATCGACGGTGTGGTCATAGGAGCGGATACGGGTGTTTTCTCGTTTAGTCCGCCGTGATAGACGATATAGGTAAAGGTGGCGACAGCCTGTGCTTTAAGCGCTTCAAGTGCAAAGTCATCGCTCATTTCC
>USQH01000023.1 GCA_900556765.1 uncultured Oscillospiraceae bacterium | reverse complement strand
CTGCTGCTCGCGCCGAGCGACCTTTTACTGCTTGACGAGCCGACAAACCATCTCGACACCGCCTCGTGCGAGTGGCTGGAGGAATATCTGCGCTCCTACAAAGGCGCCGCCGTTATCATCTCCCACGACCGCTACTTTTTGGACGCGGTGACCACCCGAACAATCGAAATCGAGGGCGGCCGCGTGTTCGTCTCCGACGGCGGCTACACCGAATATATGAAACGCAAGGCGGCGCGAGTTGAAGCCGAGATGCGCGAATACGAAAACACGATGAAGGAGATCGAGCGCATCGAGGGCATAATCGCCCAACAGCACCAGTGGAACCGCGAGCGCAACATCAAGACCGCCGACTCAAAGCAAAAGCAGGTCGACCGTCTGCGCGCGACACTGCACAAGCCGATAATTGAAAACAGTGATATTCGTTTCAAATTTACGCCGCAGGGCGTCACCGGCAACGAAGTATTGCACATAAACGGTGCGTCAAAAGCATACGGCGACCGCGTGCTGTACAACGATGTGCGGCTGGATATCATGCGCGGCGAACGTGTATTTTTGCTCGGTTCAAACGGCTGCGGCAAAACCACCCTTATCAAACAGATCATGGCAGGCAGCGGCGTCCGTTTCGGCGCAGGTGTCAAATGCGACTATTTTGACCAGACGCAAAACACCCTGCACGACGAAAAGACCGCCCTTGACGAAATATGGGATGAGCATCGTCTGATGACGCGCACCGAGATACAAAACGCACTGGCGATGTTTCGCTTTCGCGGCGACGACGTTTTCAAGAAGGTCGCCGATCTGTCGGGCGGCGAGCGGGCGCGAATTGCCATACTCAAGCTCATGCTGTCGGGCGCGAATTTTCTTCTGCTCGACGAGCCGACCAACCACCTCGATATTTATTCCCGAGCGGCTTTGGAGGACGCGCTGCTCGCCTTTGACGGCACGCTGCTCATCGTCTCCCACGACCGCCGTTTCATAAACCGTCTCGCCGACAAGATATGGGCGATGGACGGCGGCAGAGTGACCGAATACCGCGGCGATTACGACTACTATCTTGCTCACCGCTGTGCCTCCTCCGCCGAGGAGAAAAAGCCGCAAAAAGCAATCGGCAGCGGCGGACTGGAATACAAAGCGCGCAAGGAGCAGGAATCCCGAATCAGAAAGCTGAAAACACGGGTGGCCGCCCTCGAAAAGCGGCTGAGCGAAATCGACGCGGAAACAACGGCGATAAACGCCGAGCTGGCGGGCGAGGAGGTCGCCGCCGATTACAAAAAAACAATGGAGCTGACCGAGCGCCTGGCACAGCTTGAAAAGGAGAGCGACGCCGCCATGACCGAGTGGAGCGACGCCGCCGATGAGCTGGAGGAACTGATATGAAAACGCTGTACATTACCGATCTTGACGGAACTTTGCTCGGCAAAAACGCGGAGATAAGCGATTTTACGCTGTCGACGGTAAACAGCTTTGTCGATAACGGCGGCTGCTTCACCATTGCCACCGCCCGTTCGATCGGCTCGGCGCGAATGGTCGTGCCAACGCTCAAAACCAACGCGCCGGCAGTGCTGATGAACGGCGTTTTCCTGACCGATCTTTCCGCCGGCAAAGCGCTGGAGGTCTACTACTTTCCCGAAAACACGGTCAGGCAAGCGTTAAACGCATTTTTGTCGGAGGGTCACTTTCCGAATGTGTATTATTTCAAAAACGGCCGCATTGAGGTCGAGGTCTCCGGCTTTAACAACGCATACGAGCGCGACTTTTTCACCGCGCGTAAGAAAATGTTTCTTGACTACAACGAAGTGGTGAATTACCGCGGCGGCGACAGGGTCGTTTACATGAACGCTGTCGGCGAACACGACCGCCTGTGCCGCATTGCCGACAGGCTCTCGCATATCGGCGGCGTCAGTTACGTCCTTTACGCCGACAATTATTCCGACTACTACTTTTTAGAGGCATTTTCCGACAAAGCCAACAAAAAATCGGGCATCGAGCGGCTGCGCGCCCTCGGATACGACTGCATAGTCGCGTTCGGCGACAATTACAACGACCTCGGTATGTTTGAGGCTGCCGACGTCGCGGTCGCGGTCGGAAACGCCTGTGATGACGTCAAGTCGGCTGCCGACATCGTCATCGGCGAGAACTATAACGACGGAGTGGCAAAGTTCTTGCTGCAAATTGCCGCAAATTGTTGAAATTTGACCGCTGAAAATGATACAATAACGGGTAGGTAAACAGAATTGAAAAGCTCGGTTAAAAGCATAATATTCATTTTGCTTGCGGCGGTCATGCTGACCGCTGTCTGCTCCTGCGCCAAAAAAGCCGACAGTTCACGCATTGACGGTTTTGCAATGGACACCACCGTCAGCGTGACCGTTTACGGCGACCGAGCAAGCGACCTTGCGGCGGCCGCACTGCGCGAGACGACAGCGTTGGAAAACGCCCTTTCGTGGAGTATTCCGACCTCCGAGGTGGCTCTCATAAACGCCGCGGCAGGCAAGCCTGTTTCCGCGCCCCAAGCGGCGGCGATACTGAACGCCGCACTGCCGCTGACCGACGATACCGACGGTGAGTTTTCGCTGTCGCTTAGGCGTCTTTGTGCATTATGGGGCATAGGCTCGGATAACGCACGCGTGCCGACCGCCGACGAGATTGCCGCGACGCTTGCCGACTGCGACACGTCGGTCACTGTAAGCGGCGACGAGGTCACTTTGAGCAACAAGTCGGCGGAGCTTGATTTCGGCGCGGTCGGAAAGGGCGCCGCCTGTGACAAAATAGCCGACCTGCTTTCCGAACGGAAGGCGACCGCCGCCGTTGCAGCAGTGGGCGGCAGTATACTGTGCTACGGTAAAAAGCCCGACGGTGACTGGAGCATCGCCGTTGCCGTTCCCGGCGACGTAAACACCGCGCTAGGCACGCTTACCTTCAGCGGAACCGCATTTGTCTCCACCTCCGGCAGTGAGGAGCGCTTTTTTATTGCCGACGGTGTGAAATATCATCACATTTTCAGCGGAATCACCGGCTATCCCGCAAAGACCGGACTGACTTCGGTCACCGTGGCGGCAAACAGCGGCATTCTGTCGGACGCTCTTGCGACCGCCTGCTTTCTTTTGGGATACGATCGGTCACTGCCGCTGCTGAAAAAGTACGGCGCAAACGCCGTTTTCGTCACCGATGACATGACAGTGAGAGTGACCGACGGTCTGAAGAACTCATTTTTACTGAGCAATACCGAATATACGTTAATACGTTAAGTTAATACATTAAAATAAGGCTGTTCCAATTTGAAAGCAAATTGAATAATGGAAACAAACTGCCTTTTACTGTAATCAACCGCCGAGATAAGGAGTGATCCACCGCATGAACAGGCCGCTTTTCAAAAAAGCAGACGCGGTAATAATAGCGCTGCTTGTTATTCTGTGCGGCGTTGTGCTGCTGCGTCCGCGGCAAAGCGGCGGCGAAGTAAAGATTACCGAAAACGGCAAGACCGCCGCCGTGCTGCCGCTTGATAAGGACGGCGAGCTAACCGTCGGCGCGGTCACCGTGACCGTCAGCGGCGGCGAGGCGTGGATCAGCGGCTCCGATTGCGCGGACAAAAACTGCATACGCACAGGGCATCTGCGGCGCGCGGGAGACGCCGCCGTTTGCCTGCCGAACAGGGTGGCCGTCACCGTTACGGGTGAGCGCGAAACGGACGGTGTGACATGGTAAGAAAAAACCGGAGCGCGCGCCGCACTGCCATGCTCGGATTGCTGGCAGCGTCGGCGGTCGCAATATCGGCGGCGGAGAATATGCTGCCTGCCTTTCCGTTTATGCCGCCGGGCGCAAAGCTCGGCCTGTCCAATATCATCACCATGTTTCTGGCGATGAACGGTATGATATCGCCCGCGCTTTTTATCGCTCTTGCAAAGGGCGCGTTCGCTCTGCTGACGCGCGGCGTCACCGCAGGCGCTATGTCTGCGGCAGGCGGAGTTCTGTCAGCCCTCGTCATTTTCATTCTTTCGCGCAGCCGCAAATTCGGGCTGATTGGGCTTGGCGTAGCCGGAGCTGCGGCTCACAACGCCGCTCAGCTCGCGATAGCCGTTGCGGTGATGGGCGGTGCAATGATATGCTATATACCGATACTGCTTATTTTCGCCGTGCTGACCGGCACGGTCACAGCAATACTGCTTAAATACCTGATCCCGACGATAAGTCGCCTGGAACTTGACAAAAACGGTAATGGAGGAGAGAAGCCTTGAAATACCTAACTCAAATAATCAAACCGGTCAAGCGCCCCGTAGGCGGTGTTAGAGTACCGCACCGAAAAAACACGATCGATTCGCCGTCGGTCACCATGCCACCGCCGCAGCAGGTGTTTATTCCCGTTCACCAGCACATCGGCGCGCCCTGTGTGCCGCTGGTCAAAAAGGGCGACGAGGTAAAGGTCGGTCAGCTCATTGCCGACGCGCAAAGTCCTGTCTCCGCGCCCGTTCACGCGTCTGTATCGGGCACCGTTTCGTCAGTATTCACACGCACGACGGCGACCGGTCAGCAGGTTGAATTTATCGTCATCGACTCCAACGGCATGATGACGCCCGACCCGTCAGTCGCGCCTCCGCAGATAAACGACCGCGAGCAATTTGTCGCCGCAGTCCGTGCAAGCGGACTGGTCGGACTGGGCGGTGCGGGATTTCCGGCGGCGGTAAAGCTGTCGCCGTCACCCGACAAGATAATCGACACGCTGATAATCAACTGCGCCGAATGTGAACCGTACATAACCTCCGACTACCGTGAATGTATCGAGCATCCCGACGACGTTCTGTACGGCGTATACCGCGTAAAGGAACTGCTCGGCATCGAGCGCGTCGTAATATGCGTCGAGGACAATAAACCGGAGGCGATACGCATTCTCGCCGACATAGCGTCTCGCGACGACCGTTGCGGTGACGCTGTTAAAATAATGAAGCTGCAATCCAAATATCCTCAGGGAGCCGAAAAAGTGATGATTCGTTCGGCAACGGGGCGCGTAGTGCCTGCCGGAAAGCTGCCTGCCGACGTCGGATGTATAGTCATGAACATCACCAGCGTCGCATTCCTCGCACGCTACCTGAAAACGGGTATGCCGCTGGTGTCAAAGCGCGTTACCGTCGACGGCAGCGCGGTCAAAAATCCTCAGAATGTCATCGTCCCGATAGGAACGCGCATATGCGACGTGGTCGATTTCTGCGGCGGCACTCTTTGCGACGCCAAAAAAATACTTTTCGGCGGCCCGATGATGGGCACGGCAGTCTATGACCCCGACCTGCCCGTTATGAAGAACACCAACGCGATCCTGCTCTTTGACGGGCGCGACGCAACTCCGCCGACACCTACCGCCTGCATACGCTGCGGAAAATGCGTTGCTCACTGCCCGATGAGGCTGATGCCCGTCGCGGTCGAGCAGGCGCTCAAAACCGACGACATCGAACGGCTGAAAAAGCTGTCGGTGCTGAGCTGTATGGAATGCGGCTGCTGCTCCTTCGGCTGTCCGGCGCACAGACCGCTCGTTCAGTCGATGAAGATGGCAAAGCAAAAAGTGAGGTGAGCCGATAAAATGGATAAATTAATGGTTTCTCCGTCGCCGCACATTTACAGCGGTGACTCGACGCGCAAGGTAATGCTCGACGTGATAATCGCCCTGCTGCCGGCGTCGGTAATGAGCATAGTTTACTTCGGATACAACGCCGCTTTGCTGATAGCTGTGTGCGTTGCCACCGCCGTTTTCAGCGAATGGGCTTGCCGCCGCATAATGAAACGCGAATCGACCGTCGGCGACCTGTCGGCAATTGTAACAGGTCTGCTGGTCGCTCTCGGACTGCCGTCCACACTGCCGCTGTGGATGGCGATGATCGGCTCCGCCGTCGCCATAGTGGTCGTCAAGCAGATGTTCGGCGGAATAGGTCAAAACTTTGCCAACCCTGCCATTGTCGGCAGAATCGTGCTGATGATGTCATTCACCGCCGCCATGACCGACTGGGTCGAGCCGTTTAGCTGGCTCAGTGGCTCATCCGACGCCGTAACAACGGCGACTCCGCTTGCTTCAACATACGATGGCGGCGCTACATACATTGATATGCTGCTCGGTAAAACAGGCGGCTCGCTCGGTGAGACCTGCGCCGTTGCCCTGATTGTCGGCGGTGTGTGGCTCGTCTGCCGCCGCGTCATAACGCCGACCATTCCGCTCGTATTCATCGGTACGACCGCCGCCGTGCTGTACCTTTGCGGCGCCGACCCGATCAAGGGCGTTCTGTCGGGCGGACTGCTCATCGGCGCGATATTCATGGCGACCGATTACGTCACCTCGCCGACCACCGAATGGGGCAAGGTTATTTTTGCGCTCGGCTGCGGACTTATCACTGCGATAATACGCGTGTACGGCTCTCTGCCGGAGGGCGTCTCCTTCGCAATACTGCTTATGAACATACTTACTCCGCATATCGACCGTCTGGTCATGACCCGTCCGTTCGGCACGGTGAAAGCAAAAAAGGAGGCGCAGTGATGAAGATACTTAAGCCTGCGATTATCCTTACCGTAATATGCATTGTCGTGACCGCCGCCGTTGCGGGAGCAAATCTGCTGACCGCCGACACGGTCGCAAAGGCCGAAGCGGCGGCTGAGCAGGCGGCGCGCGCCGTCGTACTGCCTGCCGATGACTACGAAATGATTGCCGACGGCTGCTACGCCGCGAAAAGCAGCGGCTCTGTCATCGGATATGTTATAACCACCTCTGCAAAAAGCGGATACAGCGGCTCGCTCGTCACCGTGATGACCGGAATTAACGCCGACGGCACCATTGCCGCGGTGACCGTCCTCTCATGTGATGACGAGACGCCGGGACTGGGTCAAAACGCCGCTAAGCCCGACTTCACCGACCGGTTCATCGGCAAATCGGGTGCGCAAAGCGTGACAAAGGACGGCGGCGAGATATCCGCCGTCACCAGCGCGACCATGACATCGCGCGCCGTCTGTGAGGCGGTCAGCGAGGCTGTCAAAATATTCGACAGCGTAAAGGAGGCGGAATAACGTGAAAAACATTGACATAATCAAAAACGGAATAGTCCGCGAAAATCCTACCCTGCGCCTGATACTCGGCACCTGCCCGACCCTTGCCGTCACCACCTCCGCCATAAACGGCATCGGAATGGGACTGGCGGCGACCTTTGTGCTTATCGGCTCCAACCTGACCATTTCCCTGCTGCGAAAGGTTATTCCCGATAAAGTCCGCATACCTGCCTACATCACCATAATTGCCGGATTCGTTACCGTGATACAAATGCTTCTGAAAGCATATTTTTACGACACTCTTTACTCGGCGCTCGGCATTTATCTGCCGCTGATAGTCGTCAACTGCATAATCCTCGCCCGTGCGGAGATGTTCGCCGGCAAAAACAAGCCGCTTGCGTCGGTCTGCGACGGTCTCGGAATGGGTATCGGCTTCACCGCCGCGCTGCTGCTCATGGGCATGATACGCGAGCTGCTCGGAGCCGGCACGATATTCGGCATCGCGGTGACCGCCGGCGCTATCGAGCCGATGACGCTCATGCTGCTGCCGCCGGGAGGCTTCTTTGTCTTCGGCGTGTTGATCGCCCTGTCAAACAAGCTGGCGAAGCGGCTTGACGCCGAGCCGAAATCGGCGGAAAGCTGCGACGGCAACTGCGCCGCCTGCCCTGCCTGCGGAAACACCGCCGGAGGTGACGCCGAATGAAACAAATGCTGATAATTTTCTTCGCCGCGGTATTGACAAACAACTTCGTTTTGTCAAAATTTCTCGGTATATGCCCCTTCCTCGGCGTGTCGAAAAAGGTATCCACCGCCTTTTCAATGAGCGTCGCGGTAACGCTGGTCATGGTCGTCGCAACCGCCGCGACCTGGCCGGTATACAACAGCATACTCGTTCCGTACGGACTTGAGTATCTGCAAACCATCGTTTTCATACTGATAATCGCCGCGCTGGTACAGCTCATTGAAACGGCGATAAAGAAATTTTCGCCGCCGCTTTATCAGGCGCTCGGCATTTACCTGCCGCTGATAACCACCAACTGCGCCGTTTTGGGCGTTACGGTGCTCAACATCAGCGAAGGCATGACCTACGGTCAGTCGCTGGTCAACTCATTCGGCGCAGGAGTCGGTTTCCTGGTCGCGATGATGCTCTTTTCGGGCGTTCGCGGCAGAATGGAGTCGAGCGACATTCCCGAATCGCTCAAAGGACTGCCGATCACGCTTATTGCGGCGTCGATCGTGGCTTTGTCCTTTCTCGGACTCGGCGGCATCGTCGAGAACATATTTGCGTAAAAGGAGGCGGCTGTAACAATGACTGATATCCTTGTTCCCGTCCTTATCGTCGCCGGTATCGGACTCGTGTGCGGTGTTATGCTCGCACTTGCGTCCCATTTTCTCGGCGTAAAGGTCGACGAACGCGCCGAAAAGGTGCGCTCCGAGCTGCCGGGAGCCAACTGCGGCGCCTGCGGCTATGCCGGATGCGATTCCTACGCCGCCGCTGTCGCCGCCGGAGAGGCCGAGCCGTCGCTGTGCGGTCCGGGAGGCTCCGCGGCAGCAACCGCGATCGCCGAAATTATGGGCACGTCGGTCGGCGATCTGCGCCGCAAATACGCCGTGGTAATGTGCCGCGGCAGCGGCGAATTTACCGCCGACAAATTCGATTACCGCGGCATAAACTCCTGCGCGGCGGCATCAATGCTTGCCGCAGGTCCTGCCGCCTGCCGATACGGATGTATCGGACTGGGCGATTGCGCGGCGGTATGCGAATACGGCGCAATCACAGTGAATAACGGCGTTGCGGCGGTCGATCCGGCGCTTTGCGGCGCCTGCGGAAAATGCGCCGCTGTCTGCCCGAAGCATATCATTCGTGTGACCGACGCCGACGACCGCGCGGTTGTGCGATGCATGAACTCCGACAAGGGCGCCGTCACACGCAAAGATTGCGCGACCGGCTGCATCGGCTGTATGAAGTGCGTGAAAGCGTGCGAATACGGCGCGGTAACGGTCGAAAACTTTGTGGCAAAGGTTGCGCCCGACAAATGCATCGGCTGCGGAAAGTGCGAGGAAGCCTGTCCGCAGCACATAATAAGCGTATTCAAAGCCAACTGAGCGCGCCGACCGCATGATTGTAAAAGAAATAATGATTTACGCGGCGGAATATTGCGGACCGCGCCCGATTTTGTCATCGTCATAGCAACCGGCACGCCGATAAGCAGCGCAAAAACCGGCGCAAAACGGTACTCGCCGCTCGGTAATGCGGGGCATTGATCGGTCGCCGCCGATTGATAAATCACGGTGCGAAACGGTTGCCGTCACCTGATAAGGCGACCGTGAAATCCGAACGGCAAAGCGCCGCGCGGCAACGGTAATTCCGTGAAAATGCGCGCTGTTTTGAAAACGCCACTAAGTAAACAGTTCAGAAAAACGACGCTGATATATAAATCAAGCTGTCCGCCGAAAATTTCGGCGGACAGCTTTTTTCGTATCCGGACGTTATTGTGCTGACCCATTGTCGCACTTATGCGCTGTTTTTTTATTCTGTACTGATGCGCTGTCATGTTGCGCGTCGCGTTATTATTTCTTAATGATGCGCTATTGTGCTGCTGCGTTGTTTTATTATCCCGTAATGGTGCATTGTCGGCTGATAAGTTGTTTTATAATTTCGCGCTGACGCGCTGTTTTACGAATCAGGCAGTTTTGTTGGTTAACACAGCGTATATCGAGCGGCGCGGTGCATAGTCGCCGCACTGTTTCATTGTCGCCGCACTGTTTCATTGTCGCCGCGCCGCGCGCCGTTAAAATCCGTTACTCGGCTATGTTTTTGCCTGACGCGATTATCTCTGTGTACGTCTTATACGCCTGCTCCCATGCGGCGCTGTCCTGCGGCTCGTAACGCGTTATATCGGTCGACGCCGAGACGGCTTTGCGTATATCCGTCAGGTCGCGAAGCTCACCGAGCGCGTAATAAACGACGGCGATGTTGCCCATAACGGTCGCCTCGGTCGGCCCTGCCAGCACCTCCACACCGGTTGCGTCGGCGGTCATACGGCACAGCAGCTTATCCTTGATACCGCCGCCGAGCATGTTTATGCGGTGATACGCGCCGCCGTTCTGCTCATTAAGCCGGTTAAAGGTCAGCTTGTATTTCATGGCGATGCTCTGGTAAATGCAGCGCATGATCTCGCCGCGGTTCTGCGGCACATACTGACCGCTCAGCTCGCAGTAGCGGCACACCCGTTCGGGCAAATTGCCCGCAGCTTCAAACATGGGGTGGTCGACATCGACAAAGCAGCGAAACGGCTCGCTCGCGAGCGCTTCCTGCTCCAGCGTGTTAAAGCTTACGTCGTCGCCCTCTCTGCGCCACTGGCGGCGCGACTCCTGAATCAGCCACAGTCCCATGATATTTTTCAGATAGCGCACCGTACCGTCAAATCCGATCTCGTTGGTAAAACCGCTCTCGCCGTCGGTAAGAATCGGCGTGCGGCTCTCGATACCGAACAGGCTCCATGTTCCGCAGCTTATGTAGACGAAATCGTCCGACAGGCTGGGCGTGGCGGCGACGGCGGACGCCGTGTCGTGCGTCGCAACGGCGATAACCGGCACCTTGGGGCAGCCGAGTTCCTCGCAAATGTCATCGGACAACATTCCGTAGGTATCTCCCGGCTGAATAATCGGCGCAAAAATGCCGCGCGGCAGTTCAAGACGGTCGATAAGCTCAAAGCTCCAGTCAAGCGTATTCGGGTCAAACAAATTTGTGGTCGAGGCGACGGTTGCCTCGGCGCGTATACTGCCCGTCAGCATATAGGCGAACAGGTCGGGGATGAGCAGCATTTTGTCGGCGCGGCTGAGCAGCTCCGGCTCGCTGTATTTGAGGTACATGAGCTGGTACAGCGTATTGATACGCAGGCACTGAGTGCCCGTCATGCCGTATATCTCGTTTTTCGGCACACTGCGGAACACGCGTTCCATAATGCCCTCGGTGCGCTTGTCGCGGTAGTGAACAGGATTGGCGAGCAGACGGCCGTCGCCGTCGACAAGCCCGAAATCGACTCCCCATGTGTCGATTCCGATGGCGTCAAAGCCGCCCTCGGCAAGTGCCTTTGTTATGCCGTTCTTTATCTCGAAAAACAGCCGCAGTATGTCCCAGTACATAGTCCCGCGGACGGTTACGGGGTCATTTGAAAAGCGGTGTATTTCTTTCATTTTTATTTTGCCGCCGTCAAGCTCGGCAAGCATTGCGCGTCCGCTCGACGCGCCGAAGTCAAAGGATAAAACGCGTTTCATATCTGTTACCTCCGAAATGAATGTGTTGCATTAATATGTCAAAAAGCGAGCGGCAATCGGTCTTTGCCGCCTCAGCCCTGCTCGTCAAGGGTCAGCGCGTACGCCGGCATAAATTCTTCAAGGAACAGGTCGGCGGCAGGTATGCCCATTTCGCGCAGGGCGTCGGTCTGCGCCTTTTCGGCGGATAAAAATTCGCGGTTGCCGGTGCTTCGCTCCTCGATGCACTTTGCTATCGCCGACAGACGGTCTGCCGCCTTGATAAAGGGCGCGTATGGCGCATCCTCGGCCGTCGGGGAGATATATCTGCCGATCTCGCCGCGCATATCCTCGGGCAGATAGCCGGTTAACTGCTTGCAGGCGGCGCTTTCCGCCGCCTTGTAAGCGGCGCGCAGCTCGCTGTTGAAGTATTTTACGGGCGTGGGCATATCTCCCGTCAGTATCTCGCTGACGTCGTGGTACATTGCCAGCACGGCGGCGTGCTCGGGATCGAGAGTGCCGCCGAAGCGTTTGTTATCAATGACTACAAGCGCATGAGCGATAAAAGCGGTGTCAAGCGTATGCTCGCTCAGGTTCTCGTTCTGTGCATTACGCATGAGACTCCATCGGTTGATGTATTTGAGCCGCGAAAGAATGGCGTAAAACTTGCTTGCCATATCGGTTTTCCCCCAAAAATATAATAAAATCGCATGTTTGTCAAAAAAACACAAATAATACTTTATTATTATATCAAAAACTGTTATAATATCAATATCTTAAAATCAGCGGTCGTATGCTTTTTGCTCCGCTGACCGTAATTTCACCATCCGGAGGACGACAAATGCAGCTTTTTTGCAAGCAAAAGGAACGGTATAAAGAAGCGTTTTTTATAGCGCTCGGAGTTGCCTTTATCTTTTTCATTCCGTTTATAATCAAGGATAAGGGTTATTTCTTTTTCTACGGTGATTTCAACGTTCAGCAGATCCCGTTTTACAAAACGGCGCATCAGGCTGTGCGATCGGGCAACATTTTTTGGAACTGGAACACCGATCTCGGCGTCAATTTCATCGGCTCGTACACATTTTATCTGCTCGGCAGTCCGTTTTTCTGGCTGACCATTCCTTTCCCCAACTGGATGGTACCGCACCTGATCGGTCCGCTGCTCATGCTCAAATTCGCCTGCGCGTCGCTGACGGCATACTGCTATCTGCGCCGCTTCTGCCGAAACAAAGATTACGCGCTCATCGGCGCGCTGCTGTACGCGTTCTGCGGTTTCTCGGTATACAACATCTTCTTTAACCATTTTCACGAGGCGATCGTTTACTTTCCGCTGCTGCTGCTTTCGCTTGAAATGCTGGTCGCGGACAACCGCCGCGGTCCCTTTGCGTTCATAGTTTTTCTTTCATCGCTGTCCAACTACTACTTCTTCGTCGGAATGTGCGTTTTCCTCGTTATCTACTGGGCGGTACGCACCCTCTCCGGCTGCTGGAGAATGGATATGCGCATTTTCGGAAAAATACTTCTCGAGGGAGTTATCGGTATAGGTTTGGCGGCAATTATTCTGATACCGAGCTACTACTCGGTAATCCAAAACAACCGCGTCGGCGGATATCTGACCGGTTGGAATATGCTGCTGTACAACAAAAATCAGCGGTTTCTTAATATTATTCAGTGCTTCTTCTTCCCGCCCGACAACCCTGCGCGCCCCGTCTTTTTCCCCGACGCCGACGCGAAATGGTCGTCACAGGCAGGATGGCTGCCGCTGTTCGGCATGACAGGCGTTATCGCCTGGCTGTCAAACCGCCGCAAAACATGGCAGCGCCGACTGATAATAACCCTGCTGTTTATGGCGCTGATACCCGTGCTCAACAGCGCGTTCCAGCTTTTCAACTACGCCTACTACGCCCGTTGGTTCTATATGCTGGAGCTGATGATGGTTCTCGCTACCGTGCAGTCGCTCGACCGCGCAGACATTGATTGGAGCACTGCATTCCGCTGGAGTGCCGGCATCACTCTCGCCTTTACGCTTGCCATCGGTCTTATTCCTCAGTATCACAGCAAAGAGGACGGTTTCACCGACTTTGGACTGTATAACAAGGACGGTGACTTTTACAAGCTGAGATTTTGGATGGAGTGCCTGATCGCACTGGTCTGCGTTGGGCTGCTGATTGCGCTGTTCACCTACCGCGGCAACATTTTTGCAAAAAAGAAAAATCGCAGCCGCGGCGAAATGGTAAGCCGGCTCAGAAAGAAAGCGCCGCGATTCGTTACCATGTGTATATGCCTTATATGCATAGTTTCGGTCGGCTACGCCGGAATATTTATCTACTGGGGCAAGCTGTCTTCCAACGACACGACCGGATTCATCATCCCCGATCTGCTCGAGGGCAACTTTGAACTGGAGGATTCCGACCAATACCGAGTCGACGTTTACAGCGGCATGGACAACGAGGCGATGTATCTCGGTCTGCCGACAATACAGGCGTTCCACTCCATCGTTCCCGCGTCGGTTATGGATTACTACCCCTATGTCGGCGTGGACCGCGGCGTTGCATCACGCCCCGAGACATCGGTGTATCAGATTCGCTCCTTCCTCAACTGCCGCTACCTTATCGACAGCACCAAAAACAGCAGCGACTTTGACGAAACGACAATGCCCGGCTGGTCCTACTACGGTCAGGTGGAAAATCACGACGTTTGGGAAAATCAGTACTGCATACCCTACGGCTTCACATACGATATGTGCATCACCGAGGACAACGCCAAGCAGTACGAGGGCAACTCCGCCGCGCTTATGCTCAAGGCGATGATAGTTACAAATATTCAAAAGGCAAAGTACAGCGACGTGCTTAAATCGGTCGACTCCATTCCGGGCGAGGATTTCTCCGAAAACGCATATTACCTCGACTGCCTCGCACGCCGCGCAACCTCGATCAACAACACATTCTCGGTCGACAACCGCGGATTCACCTCCGGAGTTGACCTCGACCGCAAAAATCTCGTTTTCTACGCCGTGCCTTACGAGGACGGCTGGACGGCATATGTCGACGGCAAAAAGGTCGACATTGAAAAGGTCAATATCGGATTTATGGCGGTTCTCGTCGGTGAGGGCAAACACACCGTCCGCTTCGAGTACATGACTCCGGGACTGAAGATCGGCGCGGCGATTACCGGTGCAGCGTCTCTCGGATTTGTCGCCTACATCCTGCTTTGGTATATTTACAAGCGCAAAAATCCCGACAAGTGCATCGCCGTTTACCCCGAGGGCAAACGTATGCGTGCCGAGTGGGAGGAGGATGACCGTCTTGCCGCCGAGTGGGAGGAGCACCGGCGAACGCTTGCTCTGACCGAAACTGTTTCCGATACGGACGACGGAGAGTCGGACAAAAAGAGTAAAAAGAAAAAGTCGGACGAAAATCCGTTCGCGGCCTTTATTGATGAGGTATTCGACGCTTTTGAAAAGCCGTCAGGCGGCAAAAAGAGTGCGAATAAGCGCACCACGGCCGATGACACAAACGCGGCGGAACCCGACGGCACCGTTACCGCCCCCGAAAGCCAAAGCAACATCGGCGCGGCGGTCGACGGGGATTCACTGCCCGATATGTTCATCGTTAAGGATGACGATCATCAGCCAACGACGGAAAATGACGCCGACGGTTCGGATACGAAAGGAATGTAAAACAAATGTCGATTCTGTATATTGTAGTGCCATGCTATAATGAGCAGGAGGTGCTTGGCGAGACCACGCGCCGCCTGACGGCAAAGCTCAGCGATATGATTCGCGGCGGAATATGCTCGCCGCAGTCGCGCATACTTTATGTCGACGACGGCTCACGCGACAAAACATGGGATATTATCACCGATATTTTCAGAGAAAATCAGCTCGTCTGCGGTCTTAAGCTGGCGCACAACCGCGGCCACCAGAACGCGCTGTACGCCGGGCTGATGACGGCGCGCAATTTTGCCGACTGCATCGTGTCGATGGACGCCGATCTTCAGGACGATATCGACGTGCTTGATAAATTTATGGATAAGTTCCAAAACGAGGGCTGCGACATCGTTTACGGTGTGCGCTCCAGCCGCGAGACCGACACATTCTTTAAGAAAACGACGGCGCAGGGCTTTTACAAGATTATGAAGGCCCTCGGAGTGGAAACGGTATACAACCACGCTGACTACCGTCTGATGAGCAAGCGCGCGGTCGATGCGCTCGCTCAGTACGACGAGGTAAACCTCTTTTTGCGCGGCATCGTCCCCGACATCGGGTTCAAGACCGACTGCGTTTATTATGAGCGCCACGAGCGCTTTGCCGGCGAATCAAAGTATCCGCTGAAAAAGATGATATCGTTTGCCATTCAGGGCATAACTTCGTTCAGCGTAAAACCGCTGGCACTGATATTTGCCATCGGCGCTGTCATATCGGTGCTGAGCGTGTTCGGCTTGATCGCCGCGCTGATAATGAAGCTGTGCGGCCTTTCGGCAGGGTTCACCGTACTGCTGTCGTCAATATGGCTCGTGTGCGGCATTTTGATGCTTTCAATGGGCGTCGTCGGCGAATATATCGGCAAAATTTACAGCGAGGTCAAGCACAGACCCAAATTTATTCCCGAAAAACTGCTTAAAAAATAAAATAGCGGTTGAATATACGCCGACTGTATGATAAAATCTTAAAGAAATTTTCGTAATAATATTTCATAATAATAACATTTTTTTGAGGAGATTGAGAGATGAAAAACGGTATCATTTTCATGCCGCACGGCAACCTGCAGTATTCGCGTCT
>USQH01000022.1 GCA_900556765.1 uncultured Oscillospiraceae bacterium | reverse complement strand
TCGACATAGGTATAATTCTGTCGCGCAAGATAATTGGCGCCGTACTGGCTCATGCCCACTCCGTGCCCGTGCCCCTGAACGCGAAATATAAAATTGCCGTCGTCATACCTGACCGTGAATACCGCTGAACGCAGCTTCAGCAGCGAACGGATCTTAGCGCCGGTAAATTCCTTTCCGCAGATGCTGATATGCGTAACCGTACCCGATTCGGAGGTCTTTATTCCGCTGACCCATTTGATTTTTGATGCATCGGAATCGGGCAACTCCAGCTTTTTGACCAATTCATCGGCGGTGAATTTCACCTCCGACAGGTATTTTGACGCCGTAAGGTCACCGACCGAGTCGACCGGCTGCAAATATGAGTAATCGGTTCCCCACACGGTCAGAGCCGACTCGGTGCGCCCCGATGAAATGTCGTGATAGGCCGCCAAAATAGGATTGTCATTCTTATCGACCATGACGTAGCCCTTCACTGCGGCAATCGCCTTATCCAGCTTTTCGCAGTATTTGTCGGCGTTGTCTCCCCACTTTTCGCAAGCCTTTTCGCGTGAAATATACGCCTGATCCTTTGACGAATCCGCACACACGTCATAGTCCATATCCGCCCGCTGAGCCGACCGAAAAAGCATATATGTATATGACGCGACCGCTTGTGCTTTCAACGCCTCGTCACAGTATGAGGCGGGCATTTCCGCCGCGACCACGCCGAAAATGTAGTCGTCCACCTTCATTTTGGTCACCTTTCCGCTTTCCTTGTCAAGCACGCGCACCTTATTACTCCGCAAAACGGTATTTTGTTCCGTCCTCGGCGCAGAAGAACCGATTCCGTTATCCGCCGACGCGTCCGTTTTGATGCAAATAAGAGGCATACAAGCTCCGTAGATCAACATAACCAAAGCGACCAGCACATATATTTTTTTCATGACAACCTCCTTATTGACTTGAACCGCGATTTGATGTAAAATATTATAATATCATTTATCAAAAATTACCGATGAAAGAAGGTGGAAAGATGGAACTTAACAGCAACATCTTGTCCAATTTATGCAACGAATTTAAGGAATATAACAATATTAACCCTGCCGATTTCAAAAAATATCAGGTCAAGTGCGGACTTCGCAATGAGGACGGCACCGGTGTTATGGCCGGGTTGACCTGCATTTGTAATATTCGCGGCTACGTCGTTGACGACGGAGAGCGTGTTCCGGTCGAGGGCACACTCAACTACCGCGGCATAAGTGTAAACGACATTGTTAACGGCTGCATCCGCGACAACCGCTTCGGTTTCGAGGAGGTCATTTGGCTGCTGCTTTTCGGTGAGCTGCCGAGCAAAAGCACACTTGATATGTTCTGTCAGGTGCTTGACGAGAACAGAGCATTGCCCGAAAGCTTTGCCGAGGACATGATAATGAAAGCTCCGTCGCGCAACATTATGAACAAGCTGGCGCGCTCGGTTCTCGCCCTCTATTCATACGACGACGATCCCGACAACATCGATATAAAAAATGTGCTTGCTCAGTGCATCAGCATCATTGCGAAGATTCCCGGCATTATGGCGTATGCATATCAAGTCAAGCGACGCTTCTTTGACGGAGAGTCGATGTTTGTACATCCGTTAAAGCCCGGTCTGTCCACCGCCGAAACAATACTGCGTTCAATACGCAACGACACCGTCTTTACCGACGAGGAGGCAAAGCTCCTTGATTTGTGCCTTATCTTGCACGCCGATCACGGCGGCGGTAACAACTCGACATTCACCACACGAGTGCTTACATCGTCGCACACCGATACTTATTCCACCTTGTCAGCCGCAATCGGCTCGCTCAAGGGTCCGCGTCACGGCGGCGCTAATCTGAAGGTATCGGAAATGCTCGAATACATGATGAAAGAGGTTCCCGCCGACGCCGACGACAGCGTTATACGGGACTATCTGATACGGCTGGTCCGCCGCGAAGCCGGCGACCGTTCGGGGCTGATCTACGGCATGGGTCACGCCGTTTACACAATGAGCGATCCGCGCGCCGTCATCTTAAAGGAACAGGCGCAGAAGGTCGTCGCCGGAACCGAGCTTGAGCGCGAATTTGAATTGCTTAAAAAGATCGAGCGTTTGGCTCCCGGCGTGCTCAACGAGGTCAAAGGCAACGACAAGATGATATGCGCCAACGTCGACCTCTATTCGGGGCTTATCTACCGCGCACTGCACATTCCGTCTGACCTGTTCACGCCTCTGTTCGCCGTCGCGCGTATGCCGGGCTGGTGCGCTCACCGCTTGGAAGAGCTGACCACAGGCGGCAGAATCATTCGTCCGGCGTACAAAGCCGTATCAAAAAACCGTAAGTATATTTCGCTCAACGACCGGTAATTCTTATCGTCAATCATTCTATTGAAGGTGAAATAATGAAGGACGTCCGTATTTCATTCATTGCGTTCTACGTGATCGCGCCCGTACTGGTGGCGGCGCGTGTATTGCAGCAGTTTTTTCTGATAGACGCTTCGACGGGATTTTACGTCAAGGAACTCGTTCCCACAGCAACGGTCATTTCCTGGTCGTTTGCCGTATTTCTCGTAATCATGCTGCTGCTTGCGTTTCTAAGCCCAAAGGTCATGCTTGCGGCGCCTAAGAAAAGCAAGCCGCTTGCCGTTGCATCATTTGCGCTTGCAGCCGCAATGTTTTTTGACAGCGCTTTCAGCTTTATTTCCGCCGCCGACAACCTTTTTAACCTGATACTGTCAATATGCACCCTTGCCGCGGCAGTGTGCTTCGTTTGGTACGGTCTGTCGCTTATGAGCGATATTGAGTTTCCCTCGATCATGATGCTCTTTCCCGTTATTTGGGCTGCAGTTGCGCTGATAATGCAGTTTATCCGTTACACCGGTCAGAGCCAAACGATAGATTACATTGTATCAACCGTCGCAATGTGTCTCACTCTCGTTACAATGCTGTCGGTGGCAAAGATCACGACCGGAGAAGTCAGCCGCAAGCAATCAAGAATAATGCTTGGTATCGGACTGTCGGCAGCATTCTTCTGTCTGATCGACACCCTGCCTACCTACATTGCGATGATAATGGGCAAAAAGGATGACTATATTCACGACACAAGCGTGGCCTCGCCCACCCTGCTCGTATTTGCAATTTTTATTCCGATATTCGTCCACTCTCTGGTAAAATACCGTCCGTCGAATGCAGTCATCGAGAATCCGACGGTCGGAGACTCGGAATTGGCTCTCAGCGATCTGATAACCGTTGACGAGCAGTCGGACAATGACACGGATATTTCCGACGATCAGCTTGACGCAGGTTTGTCTGACAAACAGGCGGACAACAGATTGACTGACTATCAGCTTGACACCGCCGCAGACGTACCTGACAGGCAGTCTCTCAATAGCACGAATGAACCTGACAAACAGGCAGACAACAGCGCAGCTGAACCTGACCAGCAGTCAGACAACATTTCGCACGACGCGGACGAATAATAAAAAATAAGAAAACCAACGATAAAACGAGACTTTTCGTACAACGGCATTGCCGACGCAAGTCTCGTTTGCGTTTGTAATACAGTAAAAATCCTTATTTTCGGGAGAGAAAAACATGACAATCTTTATAACCGTACTTCTTTTTGTGCTGGGGCTTGTGCTTATCGTCAAAGGAGGCGACTGGTTCGTAGACGCTGCAAGTTGGTTTGCGGAAATATCGGGTATTCCGAAATTTATTGTCGGCGCTACTATTGTCAGCCTTGCAACGACACTGCCTGAGCTGCTTGTTTCGGTTTTTGCCGCCGCTGAAGGCAGCGTCGACATTTCGGTCGGCAACGCCGTCGGATCGGTCACCGCTAACCTCGGTCTTATAATGGGTATTTCAATCGTCTGCATTCCTGCCGTGATAAAGCGCCGCCAAATGGCACCGAAAGCCATTATGATGCTGGCAGCCGCGGCGGTACTGGTCGTTTCGGGACTGCTTTGGAAAAGCGTCGGACTTATTCCGAGCATTATACTCATGCTGATTTTCGCATTTTACATTTACGAAAATATTGTTTCGGCAAAGCGTAGCACAGATCAGCCCATCGTTGAACTGAGCGACAGCACAACCGTAAAAAAGAAGGATGTTACAAAAAACATTATCATGTTCGTTCTCGGCGCTGTCGGCATTGTCGCAGGCGCGCAATTGCTCGTTAACGAAGGAACTGAGCTTGCCAAGTTGTTCGGCGTGCCGGAACGTATCATCGGGGTCACTCTGATTGCGGTAGGTACCTCTCTGCCTGAACTGGTCACAACGCTGACCGCCATTGCAAAAAAGCAATCCTCTCTCTCCATCGGAAACATTATCGGCGCGAATATCATCGACCTTACATTGATACTGCCGGTCTCATCGCTCATATCCGGCAAAGCTCTGCCGATTGCATCCGCATCGGCATATATTGATATACCGATATGCCTGCTTATCGGACTTGTCGCCGTCATTCCTGCGCTGATAAGCAAAAAGTTTAACCGTCTGCAAGGCATTTCAATGCTGCTGATTTACATTGTATACGTCATCATTACCTGCACTTTGGTCGGCAATGCCGCCTGATAACAGGTCATAACCTCAAATTACAACACTATAAACAAAAACGATCCTGCACTTTACACCTAATTTCAGTGTCAAGTGCAGGATTGTTTTTTGCTCTGTTTTACGCATAAAAAGCGTACAGAAATATATTACGCTGTGCTTTCGGATCAGAACAAGACAGCATTATTTGTATGTTTTAATCGGCAAGCAGATCGCATATTATCGAATTTGACAGTAAAAAGCCATGACTGTTCAGAGCAATTCGCTCACCATCGGCTGTGCATAGTCCTGCACCGGCGTATTTTTCGGCTTGTTTGACCATTTCGGCATATCGTTCATCGCAATCTGGGAACCGCTGAAGAACCATATCGCGCCGAAGTCCGTCGGTCAATCTTAACCGCAGCATCGCATACTCGTCAAAATCACCGCCGCTGCCGTCATCGGTCGGATGCACATCGGCAATGAAATTGGCAAGGCTGCGCGGATAAAAAAAGCGTCTGCCGCCGTAAAAGGAATGCGCCGCGGGTCCGATACCTATATACGGCTCGCAGTTCCAGTATTTCAGGTTGTGTCGGCTGACGGCACCATTGCGCGCAAAGTTGCTGATTTCGTACTGCTCATAGCCGTGCGCGGCGAGCCTTTCGACCGCGGCAATATACAGGTCTGCCGACCGATCTTCGTCGGCAAATGCCGACTGATCTCTGCGTGCAGCGAATGGCGTCCCGTCCTCAATTTTAAGCATATATGCAGAAACATGATCAACACCGAGAGCCGCGCAATAATCTACCGAGCGCATAAGACTGATCTCATTTTGCTCCTCGATGCCAACCATCAGATCGAGCGAAATGTTGTTTATTCCGCGTTTGCGTGCGGTCGAAATGGCGCGTTCAACGTCGGCAACGGTGTGACGCCGCGTCAGCAATGCAAGCTCTCCGTCGACAGCCGACTGCATTCCAAGTGAGACGCGGTTAATGCCCGCATCGGCGCAATATGCGAAAAACTCATCAAGCTCATCGCCCGGGTTTGCCTCGGTCGTAATTTCAGCGTCTTGAGCAATATTCGGATAGGCTGCCTTTAGTATCTCGGCAATTCGCCTGCCGCCGAGAACCGAAGGTGTGCCGCCACCGAAATAAACGGTGTCGGCTGTGAAATCGCCATTCATGCCGCTCAGTTTATCACACACCGCTCGTGTATATGCGTCCATCGTATCCTCGTCGGCAGTCACGGAATAAAAATCGCAATAACCGCATTTTTTAACGCAAAAAGGCACATGTATATATAATCCGACCCTATCCATTTTCTCACCGTCCCAGTGCAAAATAACAGGCGCGCGGAGCAAACTGCCGCACGCCCTATAATTACCCTATAATTATTTAAAACATAACACGATTTTCCGATATTAATTGACCATAACCGGAACAAAAAATTTACTGTTTTTTCGATTCGACAGCAGATGACTGTATGCTGCTGTCTGCTTCTTTAGAGGTATTTCCCTCAGTCGCTTCGCGTTCCAGTTCCTTCAGGATTTTGTCATAATCGGGCAAAATACCGTGCTCCGTCTCGTATTTCGCAATTACGGAACGTATCGCCTTACCGCCGGAATATCTGCCCGTCTTTGCCGCTCCGGCTGCAATATATATTGACTCCTTATCGCTGTCATCATACAGTTTGAGTGCATATTTTTTGCCGTTATTCATCTCAACATACATACACATATGATATATCGGAAAATCTCCGCGTTCGGCGTATTCAAGGTTATTCAATCCCTTAACAACGGTTCTGATCTCTTCGTCGGTCAGCTCATACACGTCATCAAGCACGCCGTGCTCAATGGTAACAGATTTGATCTTACTCTCGTTTATATGCAGCTTATTATTATAGTGATCGAGCGCAAACCATCCGCCGACAGCGACAAGGATCAGGGCGCAAAAAACGATTATTATCTTGGCGTATTTCTTAAACAATTTTCTGACCTCCGAAAACAATCAACTGTTTTAATAATAACCTACTTTCCCATTAATTTCAAGGATTATTTCAATCTGCGCAATTCGACTGCGAAATTTAATTATTCTATATTAAATTTCGTGATTCGATATGAGAAACTGCTCGTATTTTCTCTGGACGTTTGACAATAATATATTCAGATGAACACGAGGGAGGAATATCGAAATGAAATTATGTTACATTAAATATCTTGGGCTGGCACTCGCCGCTGGTATGACCGTCGGCGCAGTCGGCGCGTCAATGCTTTGCTGTTCGCGCGGTATGCGCGGCACACGCAGGCGCGCAATAAGAACCGTCCACGCAATGGGCGACCTCATCCACAGCGTAAAGCATATGTTATCATAGAAAACTGCATACCGCATCGTTACACAAACACAGCAGATGATTACAAAAAACGAGATCCCGTAGGCAAAAAGCCGTGGGATCTCGTGTTCCTTTGGTGCAAAATTTCGCTGTCGCTTTTTACATACGCATGCGGCAACATTATTTGCATATAAAGAGTCTGTTATCCGACGATACCGGTTCTCTCAACGCTTTGTACAAAGTAGTTTTGCAGGAAAAGATACATTATCATCAGCGGTGCAATAAAGAGTACGCATCCAGCCATTGTAATCGGTGATTTAATGTATGAGTCGGTACCGTATGCTGCGCTGATTGCCTGACCGATGGAAGAAAGTGCCTTTGCCATGGTCATTTTGCGGCTAATGAAAACGCTTGAATAGAAAGTATCGTTCCAGTACCAAACGAGTGAGAAAATGAAAACTGTTAAGTATGCGCTGCCCGCGTTTGGTATCATTATACGGTAGAAGGTCTTGAAATAACCCGCACCGTCTACCTGTGCAGCCTCCTCCAATTCGTGCGGTATGGAACGGAAGAACTGGCGGAATATGTAGATATACAGTCCTGCGCGTATTCCACAGCCGAACATTGCCGGAAGCCAGAAAACAAGCCAGCTGTCAATGAGTGAGACCGTCAGCCATGACGGCATCTGAACATTGAAGAAAATGTTCAGTATCGGAGAAATGATCGGGATCGAGAACTCCTGATACTGCAGGTACAGCGGAATTGTGACCGCCTGAGCCGGCACGATAAGGGTGAGCAAAACGAAAGTAAACCAAATTCCCTTGCTCCTAAATTTAAAACGTGCAAATCCGTATCCCGCCATCGAGCAGGAAATAAGCGAAAGGATCGAGCTGGTCAGCGTTACCGTCATCGAAGTGTGGAATGAGTCACTGTAATTCATAAACTTTACCGCATCGACAAAGTTTGAAAGTGTATAATACTTCGGTATCCAAATTACCGACGGATCGGCAACCTGATCGGCAGTACGCAGCGACATTGAAACCATGTACAGTATCGGGTAGATCAGTACGAAAGAAAGCCCGACTATAATGAGGAATCTTGCCAGTTTCCAAAACTTCGCTGTAAGCTCAGTAATAAAAATTTGTTTATTCATGCGTCAGACCTCCTTTCTTTAATTATCCGTCTGGTAGAATACCATCTTTCTTGTAATGAGGAATATAAGGCCGACAAGAATGAGCAACAGAATGAAGAATATCCAAGCCATCAGGCAGGCTCGTGAATACTGCAATGAGCTGAATCCCGTGCCGTTAATGGTCGACATCAATCCGTTGTTGGGGTTGGTGATCGAATCAATTATCGTGTAAATAAGGTTTACAAGGATAATCGGAGTAACACTCGGGAAGGTGACCTTCCAAAAGATTTCCCATCCGGTAGCACCCTCGATCTTTGCCGCTTCGTAAAGCTGCGGCGATACTCCCTGCAATGCAGCGAGGAACAGCAGTATCTGAACGCCGCACAACCACAGCGTATCGAATATCTGACCTGCTATCGACACGAAAATGTCGATGATGCTCTCCGGCAAATTCATACCGTTGAGTATGTCAGCCATACCCGCCGCCTGGAAAATGGTCGATGTCTCGGTCGTGGAGGTCTGATCTATAAATACGTCTCCGGTAATATATCCCATTACCAAACCGGAGGTTACGACGACCGGCATGAAAAACACAGCGCGTGCAAGCATTCTGCCTCTAAATTTCTGGTTAAGAATAAGGGCGATAAACAGTGAGAAAATAATGATTACCGGTGCGGTCATCGCCATACTTTTAAATGTATTCAGCAAATTCTGCCAAAAATCCGTCTCCTGCTCAAACAGGTATTTATAGTTATCAAGGGTCAGTTTGTCAAAAAAGTTGTCACCGACACCAACGCTAAGACCACCGCCCGGCTTAGGCTGTACGTTAACAAATGTATAGTACAGCGACATCAAAAGAGGCTGAACGTAAAAACAAATAAAACCGATAATGAATGGCAACAAAAAGAGCTTGCCTGCACGGGCACGTCGCCTGACTTCTGCTGCTTCACGATACTTCGGTGCTTTCATCATTCACCCTCCTTTATTACAATAAATCCGCCGGCCTTAACTGTTTTGCCGCCGTAGTTGTAGTCGGTTCTGCCATAATTTACAACGACAGTCATCGAATCATCATATGTTGTTGATCTGACGTCCGAAGTTATAACGGCATGATCGGTTATCTCTTTGTCACAGTAACCGTTTAATACGGAGGAGAGTGTCTTGTAGTCTTTTATAGCCGTCTCATTCCATGTATAGAAGTTACTGCTGTAAATATAATTGAAATCGGTATCGAGAAACACTGTGCTTTCGCTCCATGTGAGCAAATAGTAAGGCATGGCTCCGGTTTCCAGCATGCGCAGGAACTGGATCGACGGATCGTCCGAAAGATTGTGAGCTGTTTCGGTGTAATCAATCAGTCCATGAAGCGCAATTTGGACAAACGGAATGTCAGTTTCCTCTGTTTCCATTCCGCTTGAGTAAAGCGGCACACCGATAATTTTGTCAGCGGAAGCAAAAGTATAAGCATAACCCTTATCAACCATTACGCTACCCTGCTTTTCCTTTGCAAGCGCAAGTGCGGCAGCAGCGTAATCAGCAGACTTCTGACGGTCGGTGAACTTCTTTCCGTTTTGGAAATCAGAATACAGTGTACTTCCAAGGGTTGCAAGTGAAATATTCTTTTGATCGTACTTTGCAAAGTCATCACAGAAGTAATTGATCTGAGTTTCAAAATATTTGCTGTTGGTCAGATAACGCATATTATCCGAGTCTTTAATTATACCGGTTTCAAGACTGAAAAAGCCCTTTTCGCTGTACTCATTCAAAATATTATGTACAGCAAACTTTCTGATAGGCCATGTAAACTTACCTGAATATGCATTTACAACGTCGATATCAAAATAAAGCTGAGCGTTGAGTCCTTTTGCCGTAGAGATAAGATTTTTAAGATCACTCTTGCCGCCGAGCACCGACTCAGGCTTTGCATTTGTAATAAATGAGGATTCTGCACCGCCCTTTGTCCAACCCGTCATTCGCATATTGATGTTGTCAACGCCGTTAGCATTCAGCTCATTCAGCATTTTACCCGCCTGATCATAGGTAGTAACCTTCTGAACGGCGTCAACGATGAATCCGAACTTTGAAACGCTCTTTGTAATGGCACCTATGGTATCCAAATTAAAGGAAACATTCTGTGAAGCGGTCTTCTTCACACCGACGATATCGGTCAGGTACTGACGATAACGTTTTGCCATACCAATATAATCAGCGTCGTCGCCTTCAAGCGGATAATATACGACCGAGCAGCAATCGACCTTAGTATAAGAATAAGCGGTCTGATTATACGACTTGTTGAACCAGTTGTTGGTCGTATCGAATGTATCCTGATAACGATACTTAAATTCAGCATAAACCGATGTGTACGGAACAGAAGAACGCGAAGGCGTTGAATTAATGGACGCAACCGCATCTCCACTCTTAATAACCGCGACAAATCCCTTGTCATCACCCTTAGTGCCGAACACGGGTATAACATTGGGGGCGGAATTTCCCAAACTGTATCGTGTGTTGAGCGCCTCATCGATATTGTAAACGTCAAATGAAAGCTGCTTCATAACACCGTCAATCGGAACATAACTGTTACTGATAAGCGCACCGCTGCCGTCCGGAATAAACATATAACCGTCGCTCTTATATTCGGCGCAACCGAAATAAGGCATTACGGCCACCGAAGTAAGCTTGGTATCGGTTTTGTCGTCTTCAACCACCGAATTAAACTCGACACCGGCTTCAAATCCCTTATCGGCGGTAAGGCGGAACACCATAGGAACGGTAAAGCCGAGTTTATATCCGTTACTAAGCTCTTCAATCGGATAACTGTAAGTCACTCTGGCACCGTTTTCAATCATTTCAATGGAATAATTTCCATCGCGCATTGCATCGCAGGTATAAAGCTGGGTGATTTTCTTGTTTTCATTTTGATAATAGACGATACCGGTGGATTTTGCTTCCTTTTTCTTTATCGGCACGGTGATGCTGTCGAGCATCTGAGGAACGGAATACCATACGCTGTCACTTTTAACATCGCGTACGGCGAAGCAGACCAGCTCCTTCTCCTTGTGCATCATATAAAGTTCCAGATCGCCCAAAGAAGCTATTTTTTCAAAATCGCTGAGCGAGGTATAAAGCGGTTCGACCTTTTTATCAGTCGCGTCGGTCTCAGCCGTAACGTCATCTTCCGTCGTGAGTACAGTCGTAGCATTTTCATTTTCGGCAAAAGCCATAAAGGACGTAGATGAAATAGAAATCACGAGCAGCAGTGCTATGATTAAATATGAAATTCTAATAATTTTTCGCATCTAAACCACCTACTTAATTACTGAATCTGAACGACAGTTCCTGACCTATAACCGAAAGGAACTCCCAGAACTGAGCTACGAGTGAAACAACGAGAACGACCAGCATCAGCAGTATGAACACACCGACAATGGTAAGTATCATCGAGAAAATGCTCTTTTTGAGCGTGTACTGATGTATTATGGTGTTAGCCATGAGCATCAGCAGCACCGTCCACAAAAACGCGAGCGTTGAGAGCAGCGACAGCCATGACGACTCATTGATCGTGAGTATCTTTGAGAGTATGGTGATCGGAACCGTGGTAACGACCAGCGGCATTACGCTGTAGCAGCAGGAGATCCATATCTCCTTAAACCAGCCTTCTCCGTCCATCAGCGTGCATATTGCCCAGTTTGCGATAGTCCACAGTACTATGATCATTGCGGAACTCATGAACTGCGACAGAACACTGAGCATCTCGACCTTATTTGTGTTGAACTGGAAGCCGTATTCCAAATATTTATAGATATTGCTGAAAAACCAAAGAAGCAGTATGATTACCGAAAGTCCGACCGAGCCGGTCTTTTCGTACTTGATCTCATTGAATGCCTGGATAGGATGGGTCAAAACGCGGAACGGCCAAATGATTTTTTTCCAATTCCAGTATTTCGGCAGCAACCGTTTCCATTCAATACCCAAAATTAATTTCTTGCCGTATTTGGCAAGTGCTGAATAAGTTGCCAATTCTGTCACCTCCTGAAATATAGGTATTATTTGAACTTAATACTCTGTTTCTTCTTTTTGATTCCGAGAGCCGACTGTATCAGACTGATACCCGCAATTAAGGCGACCAGTCCGGCAACCAGCAGCGGAACAAACCACATATAGTTATCGCGCATATACTCTTTTCTGTACTCTGCGAGCGCGTTTGAGTATGAAGTTCTGTCCTGTCCGTATTTCAGGTAGGCGAGCGACTCGTGGTACTGCTCCTTTTCAAGCAGCGATTTGCCGACGGCAGCATAGCCGATAGAGAAGTTCGAGTTGTACTTGAGCACCTCACGCCAATACTCTTCTCCGGCGACGTAGTAGCCGCCTCTGTAATAGTTATCGGCTATTAGCAGCTTTTTCATATATTCGGTCGGCCGATAGATAGTGATGGTGCCGTCATTTTGGTTAAGAACGTAATAATTTTCGTTATATTTGGTCAAGGCAGTCGGATAACCGGATGAACCGACCTGACTGCCGGCAGAACCGAATACGGTAAGCTGTACGCTTCGGTTATCGTAAACGAATACGCGGCTGCGATTTGTATCAATAGTTGCAATTATTCCGTTTTCGTCGACGTAAACATCCTCCAGCGAGCTTTTTCCGAAACTGGTGCGATCTCCGTAAACAACATCAACGATTGCATTTGCGTCGCCGGTAAGAATATTGTCGCCGACCGGATTAAGGCGTCTCAGTCGCAGATCAGCAGTAACCGTATCAGTCGATGTGGTAGTATAAATAAAACCTTCATCGTCAATAAATACGTTTGACATTTCGGTCGGAACGGCTTTTATCGTAAGAGATGCGGACTGACGGCCAAAGATCTTTTTCCACATCGTCTGTATTACAAGCGCAAAAGTCATAACTACCTGGTTTGCACCGTAATACTGAACGAACTCGCCGTTTTCGTCAAGGATTATAAGTCCTTCAAGCACGCCGAGAGCCCGAATATAAAGATATCCGGAATTGTCTACAACGACGGTCAACGGCTCATAATCTTTAATATTAAGAGAAGGGTCATCCGGTTTGCCGAAATATCTCTTAAGCGCACCGTCAAGGTCAGCCGTAACAATATAGCCGTTTTTAAAATTTTCGCCGTTTTCATCTGTAGATGTTCTGCTGCAAACGACAAACAGCTCGTCGTTTTTTATAAAGACATCGCGCGGACTTAGCAGCTTATATGATTTCGAGCCGTCAGCATTTGAAAACTCGGTAAAATCCCTGACAAATTTCAGCTCACTGTCCAGCACGACAATACGGTTATTGCCTGTATCGGCAATGTAGAAGTAATCGCCGTAGCGGAACATATCCTCAGGGCGGTTTAGCCCGTTTTCAACACCGTTGGGGTTTGTACCGCCGACAACATTCATATCAAGATATGTCATTCGTTTAAGCGGAGTGTAACCGAGAGGTGCCGCCGTGGAATTGCCGTACGGATCGTAGTCATAGCCCTTATACGGAGCAACCGACAATGCCGACGCCGGCAACGCTGCCAATGAAGCGATAAGTACAATGCAGATAACTGCACTGAGTATTCTGATTGATTTTTTCATCGTTGTCCTCCTATCCGGTTTTTAATGTTCATTGCCATACCGTTATTTCAGGCCGGCGGTGGACATCGTTTCCATGATAGCACTCTGGCTGAACAGGAACAAAACCAGCGGCGGAACAAGCATCAGTATACCTACTGCACATCCCGCACCGGCACGCGAAGCACCGGATGATGTGATCTGGCCGATAGCGGTCGGCAGGAGCTTTATCTGCTCTTCATAGATGTATGAACCGCCGGTGGCGCCCCAGTAGGAACCGAAGCTGAATATCGTCATGGTAAGCCAAGCAGGCTTTACGTTCGGCATTACTATACCCCAGAAAATATGCCATTCGGAAGCACCGTCGATTTTTGCCGCCTCAACGATAGCATCGGGTATACTCGCCTCCATAAACTGACGCATCATAAATACGTTACTGGAGCCTGCCCATGCCGGAAGAAATATCGACCAATAGGTATTAAAAAGTCCGAGTCCGGCAATAATGAGGTATACCGCTATGGAGGTTACCTCGCCCATGAACATCATTGCCCAAACGATAACATTATAGAGCAACGATTTACCGACAAACTGGTGTTTTGCCAACGGATACGCCGCAATCGAGGCAATAACTATGCCTCCGATAGTACCGACTGCGGTAACAAACAGCGTATTAAAAAGGTAACGCGAGAAAGGTATCTGAGAAGTCGAGATCAGCCTGACCACAAGAGAGTAGTTCTCGGTCGTCGGATTGACGACATAGAAACGCGGAGGAAATATCGACAACTCGTTAAGAGGCTTAAACGAGTTTATTACCGAGTAATAAAGCGGAATAGCAAAAATTATTCCGAAAAAGAACAGTACAAAATACATAAGGAAGTCGCCGCCGCGCGAACGCGATATACGAGCTTTTCCGAGTTTTAAAGCCATAGTCTTTCCTCCTCCTTTCTCAGTCTGTGCTCCAACGCTGGAGCACTCGGTTTACAAAGAACCAGTAAACGATCATCATTATGAACAGTATGACCGAGATAGCACTGGCGTAGCCCATTTCCAAACGGCTGAACGCGTAGTCGCTCATGTGCAAAACTATCGTATGCGTGCAGTAGTCGGTACTCGGATTACCTGTCAGCGAGGCATTAAGTCCGCCGCAGCCGAAAGAGCCTGAAATGGTCCAGACAGCACCGATAAGAAGCTGCGGTCTCATCTGCGGCAGAGTGATGTAGAAAAGCTCCTGCCAGCGGTTTTTAATGCCGTCGATGGCGCCCGCCTCGGAAAACTCACGGTTAAGAGCCTGCAATCCTGCAAGGAAGGTAAGGAATCCTGTACCGCAGCTCATCCACAACGAGACGATAATTACGATAGTAAAGCAGTAATCGCTGTTGGAAAGCCACTGGATCGGACTGTCAATCAGCCCGTACTCCAGCAGGAAGCCGTTCAGAAGTCCATATGAGTCGCCGCTGAAAATCAGCTGGAAAATAAACAACAGGCTTCCGCCGAGAGACGGTGTGTAAAACAACAATGTAAGTATTGTACGGACATTAGCCTTCGACTCGTTGATACCCCATGCAAACACAAAGTTAAGCAGGTATCCGAGCGGGCCGGTAACGATAGCCATAATAAGCGTATTTTTCAGTGCAATACGGAAGATATCGTCATCCAAAAGCAGACGGACATAATTGCTGAGCCCGTTAAACTTAGGTATATTAAGCAAGTCAAACGATGTAAAGCTGAGCAAAATGGATGCAATTACCGGAATAAGTCCTAATATAATAAATAGAATCAGCCATGGAGCGAGCATTATGTAACTGATAGGACGATTCCGTTCCAAAACTGCACTTTTCTGTTTCTTTGGTTTTTTAATCACGCTTTTCCCTCCTGAAATAGGTAGTGTTGATTGGACGGAATCACTTCTTCAAATTGAAGTAATTAGTCGGGCGTTCATAAGTCTCGTTATCAATGATACTTGTGATCGGGTTGCCATTGGCATCGACATGGACATAGCCGTCCTCCCAGAACCGATCCACGTTGTATTCCTTGCGTTTACGCTGAATCTCGACGTTAGCATCCTGGTTATAGCTGAGCAACGCTTCACGCGGATTACGTCCGCTGTAAACTACTGCACGGAACGCATTGGTAAGCTGGCGGCCGATATAGTAGTCACCCGGAACACGCGGCTGATCGTACAGCCACTCCCACTGCTCCTTAATAACCTGACTCTGTGAATATGTCCACGGCAAACGCTCGAATGCTTCAAGGTTTGCGGGAGAATAACGTCCGCCGGTGGTCAAAACCGCCTCGAGCTTAAGTCCGTACTCTGCCTGAGCGTCGGCACCTGTCCACCAAGTCATAAACTGCCATACATGTTCGGCGTTTTCCTTAACATCGGTCATAATGCAGCAGGTTCCGCCCGTCGATTGAGTGTAGTCAATATATTCGTTACCATCCTTGTCGGTGCGAAGGGTTCCGGGCTGCAAATCCATATCCCAAAGTCCGGCAAGCTCCGGCGCGGAAATCTGCAATGTGTTTACAAATCCGAAACCACCGAAGATAATCGGAATCTCACCTGTTCTGAAACGGTTGAGCGCGTCAAAAGAAAGCGGAGTGCCCCATTTTGTATTAAATTCTGTCCACTGAATAAAGGATTCAACGAACAGGTCGCTGTCAAAGTTGGTCTTTGACTTGTCTTCAACGTACCACTCGCCGCCACGTTGGAAGAAGAGCGTGGCGAGCATTCCCTGGTCGCCGGCTCCGAGACCGATCTGCATATTATTTCTCTGCAACAGTCCGAGAATTTTGTATACGTCATCCCATGTTTTGGGCGGATCGATTCCATAATCGTTCAAAATATCAGTTCGGTAGAACATTACGTTGAATCCCTGAGTTTCCGGAAGACCGTAAACACCGCCGTCCTGATATTTCATGGCAATAAACGCGGATTTATGGAACCACTGGTATGCCTCATCGAATGTAGTGTCATATGATGCAGATTTGTCATTAAACTGTGTAAGGTCAGCCAGTGCACCACGCATTGAGTAGCTGACCGGTGCGTCCATTCCTATGCCGAGGGCGCAATCCGGAGCAATACCTGCAAGTATTGCTTTGGTCAGCGCACCGGTATCACCGAGCATAAGCTTGACCGGAATTTTATATTTTGCAACAAATTTGTCGGCTATCATTGCCTTAAGAATATTGTACTGGTCGCGGCCGCCGCTCATCCATACGGTGATCGGTTCGCAAATATATCCTTCGGTTTCCTTATCAACATTTCCGTATCCGGAATAGTCCTCGGTAAATGATGATATAAAACCGTTTACTGCAAATTTAATGGAATCAACAAAACCGACCTTAGGCATAGGCAGGTTTTTACCGGAGCCTATGT
>USQH01000021.1 GCA_900556765.1 uncultured Oscillospiraceae bacterium | reverse complement strand
TAAGCGCAAAACAATGCGATTGACAAGAAGACTGTGATACACCATAATGAAATTAAAATAACGGTCACACTGATACAACTCGGTCACGGCTTGCATGAAGCTTTATATACGATTTGCAACGCGCTGTTTAAAACAGTTCCGTTTGGAATTTTGAAAAATAAAAGTACTGTTAGCATTTACACATAACGCCACGACACGCCACGACGAAACGGAGAAATATATGAGCAGAGAATTGAAAATTACGGGGGTCAGTCTGCCTGAGTACGCAGTCGATGAAAAAAGCGCGATCAACGAGGCGCTTTTCCGTGCAAACGGAGAGTTCCCGAAGATTTGCGACGGTTTACTTGTTTTGCCTTCAACCGGTGACGATCGCTTTTTTGTATCACTTTACGGCTCGGGCAACAGGGCGGTAATCGCTCTTGACGGCACTGTTACGCAACCGCTTGAGGACATGGAGGTCAACCTGTTTTATCGCGTAACCGACTCCGTTTCGGGCGAAACCGCCGACTCGGATAAGGCCGTGAAAGTAAAAGTAACAGGCAAATATGACACTTCGACACATTGCCGTCCGCGCGTAATGCCCGCCGTTCGTGAATGGTGCGGTTTTTCAGGGGATTTTAAGTTTTCCGGCAGGATTGCATACAGCGATCCTGCCGTTGAACAGACCGCCGATCAGGTGAGCTTCTATGCATCGTGCATGACCGGCAAGGATGCTTTTGCGGAATACACAGCGGCAAACACAGGAGATATAGCTCTGCGTTTGGATAAAACCGCGGATGTAGGCGACGAAGGATATACAGTAGAAATATCCGACATATGCTATGTATCGGCGCCGACATTAAAAGGCTTGCTGTACGCCGGCGCCACTCTCGCTCAAATGCTTATGCAGAGTAACGACGGCAGAACCATGCCAAAGAGCATGATAAGGGATTATCCTCAATACCCGACACGCGGCATTATGCTGGATACCGCAAGATATTACATGGACATTGATTACCTTGAGGAGGTCGTAAAGTATGCAGGCTTCTTCAAAATCAATCAGGTTCACCTGCACCTCAACGACTGCGGCGGTGAATCGGCCGATTCTTTCCGACTCGAAAGCGAGGTTTATCCCGAACTGAATCGACCGTTATTAGAAAAATGCACCGACGGTGACAAAAAGGTTTACACAAAAAAACGGTTTGTCGCTTTACAGAAAGCAGCGGAAAAATACGGTGTTCAGATAGTTCCGGAAATCGACACGCCGTCGCACTGCGCGACGGTATGTATGGCAAGCCGTTCGCCAGAAGCCGTTAATAAAGGATTTGGCGACGTGTCGTTAAACTCATGGCAGATCGATCTGCGTGACGACAAATTTGACAACGCGGTTCGTTTTGTTCAAAGCGTGTTTGATGAATATATCGGCGGTGATGAGCCGACTTTTATCGGCGATAGAATTCATATCGGCACTGACGAATGGATACAGGACAGCGAAACCGAAAAATACAATTTGACGCCTTCCGAACGAAATGAAAAAATACGCCGATACATGGATACAATGATAAAGTATATAAATTCCAAGGGCTATACGCCTGTTATTTGGAACGGAATGAACAGCGGCGAAAAGCAGTATGCCGGAAAAACGCCGATTTCGAAAAACGCCGTGTTTCAAACCTGGTCATTGTGTTATTCCGACGTGAATGTAGCGCTAAAGGAAAAGTATTCTATCATAAACTCTAACGACACCGATTTGTATATTGTCCCCGGAGTAACTTACTATCAAAACGATTTGGACATCAGTAAAATGTACGATAGTTGGACTGTCGGAACATTCGGTCAGGTGATTACGGTCGATGAGGGGCATCCGCTCCTGCTCGGCGCCGAAACAGCACTTTGGCTTGACGCCTCCTGCGGCAGCTCTCACATCGACATTTTCAAGCTGCTGAAAAATCAGATAATGCTCATATCCGAAAAATCCTGGTACGGAGACAAAACGTACGGTCAAACATCGGAAGATTTTATGTCAAGAATTGCGCAGCTTGCAAATCAAGCCGCCGGCGCAAATCCGGGAAGATATACTGCGGCAAATGATGACGGCGTAATTTTTTCGCTTGAATTTGACAAAGTACACTCGGCTCGAATAACAGACGGATCCGGGAACGTCAATTACGCCGAAATCACCGGTTCGTTTGTGTGCGACGAAGCAAGTCTTAAGACAGACGGCACGACGAGTTTGCATTTACCGATTAAAACGGTGTCGAATCCATTCACTGCGAGCATACGGCTTTACCTTTCAAAAGAAACAGCGCCGAACGCCAAGCTGTTCGACGGCGAGGACGCAACAGTATATCTGAACTACGACGGTTCGGGCAAGCTTGCTTTTGAACGAAAAGGCTACACATATGTTTTCGATCAAACAATACCGACCGATAAAACCGTTTCTCTTGATATTTCGTGCGATGAAAAGGTGACAAGCCTTTATATCGACGGCAAAAAGGCGGTTGAGGCAAGTCTGTATAAGCACGATTACGAGTTTACGCCTGAAAAATCAAGACTTGTATCTACGCTACAACTTCCTCTTGAAACCGTATTTGCAGGCGTTAAGGGACGTGTATATTCACTTAGTGTCAGCAACAAAGCCAAATTATTTTAAGGGTAAATAAAAATATTCTCACACACCACAGACTGTCAGACATTATATCAAATTCTGACAATCCGTGGTGTTTTGCTGTCCCGTATCATTTACCTAACAGAGTGTGACTGAACCGCATTACAGAGCGGCAACATAGGCGGACTTGTTTTTATTATGCAAATGCTGTATAATTAGATGTTAAATATTTGATTATGGCAGGTGCATCGCATTGTCCGAGAATCCGATAAATAATAAAACTCCTTTAAGTAAAATCGCCGGATTTTTTTCGTCGGTAATAGTTCTGATTACCTTTTTGCTGACTGCGATCGCTTTTTTCGGATCGCTGGTTACAATGAACTCGAAAGCCACGCTTTTTGCCCAAAAAGGTGCCACACTCGGCACGCCGCTGTCCGTAATACTCGTGATCATCGGCGCCGCGGTACTCGTCATAATTTGGCGGTGGATGTTTAAACTGATCAACAACGCGTCACAGAGGACGATTCGGCTTCTGTCCTGCGGGCTGCTGGCGATATTCACTGCGGTATGTGCGATAATGTGCATATTTCTGCGCGTCAACCCATTCACCGACAGCGAAACAATACAGGATATGGCTCTGCAAATGGCTAAGGACGACACTCTGCACATTGACACGACGCAGGCATACTTTCAAAATTACAGCAACAACGACCTTTTGACCATACTTCTTTCTCTTTTCTTCAGATTTTTAATGCTTATCGGCGTATCCGATTATGCTCAGGCGTGCATTTGGCTCAACGCTGCGTGCATAGTAACAGGCGAGTTGTTCGCATTTTTCGGCGTAAAATCATTGATTGGTGAAAAAGGAGCTTGCCGTTACCTCATTTTATCGGTCATGCAGCCGGTAATGTACCTGACCGTCTGCTGGTCATACTCAAACACCATGTGTCTGCCGTTCATGTGCGGACTGTTTCTGATTGCTGCGCGGGCAATGCACACAAAATCGACTGTCAGCCGATGTATCCTCGGTGCCGCATTCGGAGCGGTCGCCGCTGTCGGCTACTTTATCCGACCGGTCGTAATGATCGAGGCGATCGCGTTCGCAATCAGCGCATTGCTCTATGTTTGCGGCAAAAAAGGGCGTTTAAAGCAGCTTGCCGCCTGCATTACTGCCGCTGTCGTGATGATATCGGCAACAACCTTGGGTATGCAGAAATTTGTCAACGAATACGGCGGCGACAACTCTCGCAACTATCCCCTCACCCACTGGCTTATGATGGGTCTGCATGAACACGGACGCTTTTCCAGAGACGATTCCAGTTTTACACGCCGCTACAAGACCAAGGAAGAAAAAAAGCAGGCCAACATTGCCGAGATCAAAAAATCTCTTAAAAGAATCGGCGTGCTCGGAATACCCGTTCACGCGGTCACAAAGCACTGCATCACATGGTCGGAGGGCAGTGCAAACTATTATTTACGCGCAAAGCACATTGACAAAGAAAATCAAAACGCGCTGGCACAGCTCATTATCGGAAAAAACAGGTCATACGTTATGCTGTACTGCCAGATCTATCGGGCGGCGATGCTTTTTCTCGCATCGGCTGGTATGCTGATGATGCTGAGAAAGAAACGGATGTCACTGCTTTTCCCTGCCGTGCTGACCGTTTTAGGCGGCATGATATTCTACCTGTTCTGGGAAGCAAAAGAGAGCTACTCGATACCGTTTCTGTTCCTGCTGGTAATGACGGCGTCGCTTGCCGCCGACCGGTTACGGCTGCCGCGTCGTAAAAGCAGGCAGGCGGTCAATTCGGACATTGTAACGGCTGAACCGGCTGAGATTGCTTCCGTTTCGGATGCAGAATCGGCGAGCGAATGAATCACATTATTACAAGGCGGTGCAAAAAATGAAAAAAAGCAAAAGAGAACACTCGATAAAGATCGATCAGCAAAAGCACCCGAAACTGTACAAAGCGTTTAAATGGCTCGATAACATTTGGTATCACTACAAAGTAGCCATACTGATAACCGCGTTTTTTTCATTCGTGATCATATTCGGATTTGCACAGTGCATGACAAAGACCGAGCCCGATTACAAAGTTTTGCTGTGTGTAAACAAATATGTTTCGCCTCAGGTGCGTTCGGCTATGGAAATATACCTTGAACAATACGCGGAGGATGTTAACGGCGACGGTAAAGTCGACGTCTATGTCGTCGACTGCTCCGCCGGTACCGATTTGGACAGCTACAACGCCAACATGACCACCCTGCTCGCCGAACTTCAGCGCGGCGAAGCGGTTTTGCTGATTTGCGACGACACATATTACGATAAGCTGACAGTAAACGGAGAGATATTTGATACAGACAGCCGTTTTGACGCAAAGGACGGAAAAGCTCTGACATTAAGCGGCACCGATTTCGGAAATTTTGTCAACATGGCGTACAGCGACTTTATCACCGACGACGTACGGCTTTACAAGCGCATTATGGACGGCACCGATTCCGGTGAATCAAAGACAGCCGAAGACGCTAAGGTCAATAATGAAGCAATGCTTGAAAAATTTGTAATTAAAAATGGTTAACATAATTCGTCAATCAGTATGAAAAAGCGACGGTATATTGTGCTGTTTTGACAAATTGACTTGTCGACGGTAATCGTTTATAATTATTATGTATATTTGTATATAAACATCTGAGATAAAAAGTCGTTCATGAAGGGAGCGAGAGGGATTTGAAAAAATACAACCGAACAATGCTTTCGGTGCTTGTTATTCTCGTTATGCTGCTCACTGTGGCACTGCCGCAGGCAGTCAACGCCGCCGCACAGTCCGGGGTCGTAAAGGTCGACTCTTACCTTAACGTACGCGACGGAGCAGGCTCATCATACAGCACTATCGGAAAGCTGAGCAACAATCAGTCTGTAACCGTTGTAGACACAGTTATCGTTAACGGTCAAAAATGGTACAAAATCGAATACAACGACGGTTACGGATATGTATCCGCCGATTATGTGGCGCTGACCGACAGCGATTTTGATAGCTATCTGAACGCTCAGGGATTCCCGGAAAGCTACCGTGACGGATTGCGAGCACTGCACAGCGCTCATCCTAACTGGATATTTGTCGCGCAGAACATTACGCCCGACTGGAATACCGTTATGAAAAACGAAAGCAAGGTCGGCTACAATCTTGTCCCGTCAAGCAGCATCGCCTCATACAAATCGTTTGAAAAGGGTGCATTCGACTGGGACAACAACACATGGTACAAGCTCGACGGCTCATGGGTCGCGGCATCCTACGAGATAATTGCCTGGGTGATAGATCCGCGGAATTTCCTTACCGAGTCGTATGTGTTCCAGTTTGAAAAGCTGAAATATGTCTCCACTCACACAGTCAGCGGCGTCAAAGCCATTCTGTCGGGCACATTTATGGATAACAAATTCCCCGACGACAGCTTCGACACATACGCTGATGCAATCATGGCTGCGGCAAAAGAATCCGGCGTCAGCGCATATCACCTCGCCTCTCGCCTTAAGCAGGAGCAGGGCAGCAAAGGCAATCCTCTCGCTTGGGGCACTGTCAGCGGCTACGAGGGTTATTACAATTTCTTCAACATCAACACATACGACACTTCCTCCGCCAGTATGTACACCAACGGCGCCGCGTACGCCAAGCGACAGGGGTGGGATACACCGTACAAGGCAATACTCGGCGGATCAAAATTTCTCGCATCAAGTTACATTGCCAAGGAACAGGATACGCTCTATTTGCAAAAATTTGACGTCATAGACGGCGGCAACGGCTACTATACTCACCAGTACATGACCAACGTATTCGCTCCGTCAAACGAGGCGTCGCGCATGAAGTCTGCTTACACAAGTGAAATACTTTCCTCGGCACTCGTTTTCTACATACCGGTGTACAAAGATATGCCCGCATCCGCCTGCGTAAAGCCAACAAGCAAAGGTAATAACAACAACCTGCTCGATTCACTGTCGGTGAAAGGATATACTATTACGCCTACATTTGAACGATACACCTACGACTATTCGCTTGTAATTGAATCAAACAGCGTCAAATCGGTCACAATCAACGCAACGACCGACAACAAGACCGAGGCAACGGTCAGCGGCACAGGAACATTCAAGCTCAACAGCGGGCATAATGTTGCCGAGCTTGTTGTAACGGCTCCGAGCGGCGTAAAACGAAGTTACTTCATTGATATCACTCTTAAAACATCAACAGCCGCACCGAGCTTCTCCACAAAATACAGCATCGGTAAATTCATTACCGGTGTTGCTCCGGAAACCGAAGTATCCGACTTTATCACCGGTCTCGGACTGTCGGGAGGTACCGCACGAGTTTACGGCACCGATCAAAAGCAGCTTACGAGCGGTAATGTCGGTACCGGCTGCACCGTTCGCATATATAACAACGAAGGTGTCGAAACCTCTGCCCACACCGTGGTCATCTACGGCGATAACAACGGCGACGGGACGATATCAATACTCGACCTGGTGCGTATACAAAAACACCTGCTTGGCACGGCGCAACACACCGGAGAAGTGCTCGAAGCGTGTGACGTTAACCGCGACGGCGAGGTAACCATCCTCGACCTCGTAAAGGAACAAAAGCATCTGCTCGGCACGGGCGAGATAAAACAGTGAGGTCTGATATGAAAACTATAAAAAAAGTTATCACCTTTATGCTCACCGCGGCGCTTTTAGCAACGGCGACACTTGTCTTTGCCTCGGCAGCCGGCGCGTCAGTTTCGGTCAGCAGTTCATCGCTGACGGTGGGTGACACACTGACAGTATCGGTCAATATGTCTATGGGTTCAGGAAAGATTGCCGCGGCTGAAGGTACTTTGTCCTTTGACTCGTCAGTACTCGAATATACCTCCGGCAGCAACACCAACCTTATAAGCGGCGGCAAGGTTAAAATGGTCAACTACGGCGACAACGAAAAAAGCTCGCTTTCATTTTCCATAAAATTTAAAGCGAAAGCAGCAGGCACCTCCTCGCTGAAACTCAGCGGCTCGGTTGCCGACTACGACAATGAAAGCAGCGTATACAATGTTTCCGCTTCAAAATCGGTAACCGTAAAGAGCAAGGCTGCACTTTCGAACGACGCCACGCTAAAGTCACTCAGCGGTTCGTACGGCTCCCTCTCCCCCGCTTTTTCGCCAAATGTGACATCGTATTCCGTCACCGTACCGTCAAGTGTTACGACCTATACCATGTCGGCAAAGGCCAACCATTCAGGCGCTAAAGTAACCGTCTCAGGCAGCAAAACTCTGAGCATCGGCAAAAACACGCGCACCGTTACCGTTACCGCCGAGGACGGCATAACAAAAAAATCATATACCGTTACTATAACTCGCGAAAAGGGCAATGAATCATCACATACGAGCAGCGACACCGTGTCAAAAGCGTCCTCTAACACATCGTCGGCTGTTTCATCCGTTCCCGTCGGCACCACATTTACCATTGACGGCGTTAATTACACCGTCAAAACCGATTGGCCCGCCGAAACATCGCTCCCCGTCGGATTCACAGCGATTGAATATCAAATCGGCGGTCACAACATTGCCGCGCTGAAAAGCGAGGGCGGAACAGTGCTGGTATACGCTTCTGACGGAAACGGCAACGAAAAATTCGTTATTTATAACTCCGACGGCTCGTTCGAGGAATTTCGGACAATTGTTTACAACGGAAAATGTTACATCCTAACTGAAAAAGACCGCACGGTCGCTGTACCGGCGGGATTTAAAACCGCACAAGCCGATATCCTCGGAAAAGCTGAACGCGTTTGGACCGACAGCAACGGCAGAACGCTGATATACGCCATTTCCGACAGCGGAGAAAAAGGATTTTACCTTTACGATCAGAGCAGCGGCACAGTCGAACCTTTCGTCAGCGAAACGCTGTCGGACGATTCGTCACAAGCAACATCAAGCGAGGGATGGCTCGACTCCTATCGAAACAACTCAGACGCGCTGTTCAAAACCGTGATAGCCGAAACGCTGGCGATAGTTGTGCTGACAGCGGCTTTAGTCGTATTCATTATACTTTACGCCAGAAAAAGGCGTGACTATAACGAGTAAGTACCGCGTGTAACAATTTTTCTGCGTCTTAATAAACTTTAAAAAAGTATCATTCTTTCACCCTATTGAAAAAATGATACTTTTTTTATTTTTACCTATGGAATAATAAACACATATATTTTTAAATGTCTACATAAACAGCATAATTGCAAATTATTGCAATTATTAATGCAAAATTTGCTATTTTAAATGACATTTCGCACTAAATAAGGCAGCGCTATATTACTTATACGACAAAAATGCTGTTTATAGCATTTTTTTGCTATCAATAATCAATAAAATGATTTATAATATATTTATATACTGTGAATTTAAGGTGTGAATAAAAAATGGATCTCGGATATAATGAGACAAAAATAATTAAATATAACGAAGATTATCCATTTAATGCATTTTGGTTTTGGCTGACGCGGGATCACTCCGTCGCCTGCGACTTTCATTTCCACAGTCAGATAGAATTCATATTTGTCGCTGCGGGAAAAATCGATATTTGGCTTAACAACGAAAAGCACACGATCGGCCCCGAACGTTTTATTATGATACACGCCAACGAATCGCACAAGATCGTCAGTGTTGCGGATACAACCTATTTTTTCGGAGTACGCTTTGATCCGTCGCTGCTTTATTCAACTAAACAGACCATAGCGGAACTAAAATGTCTCATTCCGTTTTGTGTAAACCCGGGCAACAGGCAACGAATTTTTCGTCGAAATGAGCTTGATCCCGATCTTCGCAGGCAGTTGGAAACAGCAGTGGATGAATTTGATAAAAAACCATTTGGTTTTACATTCAATATCCGAAACCGCATTAATGCAATTTTTTTAATGATAATTAAAAAGTGGAACGAACAAGGAGCGCTTAGCAACGACGATATTTCGGGTGAAATGGTGTCGGCAATAAATTACGCACAGAATTATATAGTGAGCAATTATGCCGATGTTAACGAAGCCGAGCTTGCGAAAAAATGCAACATGAGTTACAGCTACTTTTCTCGCTCGTTTAAAAAAGTCATGGGCATGAGCTTTAACGAGTACGTCAACCACATCAGAATAAACGAAGCTCAGCGTATGCTCATTTCCGGCAACAACAGCATATCGCAAATCGCGGAAATGTTGGGCTTTTCTTCTGCCAGCCACTTTATACGCACTTTTAAAGCGAGCAACGGAATAACCCCCAATCAGTTTAAACAGACGTACATTAAGCACAATATCCAACAGGAAGGATTAACAAAACAATAAAAAGGCATCGTGACATCGCACAACGCAATTTCCGATCCGCGGCAACGCACAAAAACAACACGTCTTTAGCTGTATTACAACAAAGCAATACCGAACTTAAAACAAAAAATCACCCGAAGAGAATTAAAATTCTTATCGAGTGATTTTTTGTTTTTATAAACCGCATAAAATATGCGCCGATTTATATTGTTTTTTATTATTTACAGCGATCCACATCTTGCATCGGTAATGTACTCGCTCAAAAAACATCCGCAGAGTATACCAAACACACGCTGAAAATGAAAGCTTGACGAATATGCCTTTTTCGCCGCCTCATCATAATCTATCTGCTCCGTAATATGCTATTCGATGTAATCAATGGCACGCTGTAATCACGTTATGCAGTCCATGCCATTTCTCTTTCCGTAACTTGATTATAGAGATAATTACCGACCGCTTTTATAACATTTTGTGTGTAAACGTGTCATTAAAAGCAAATGTCGTTGCCTTTTCAATTTTATTAAATTAGGCATACGTTTACTTGCTGTATTTCATCGGTGTATAACGCAAACCGTTCTCCGTTTGTTCTGCATCGGTTGCCGAAAAGCCAAGATGTTTATATACCTCAACAGCGTACGGAGATGCGTTTACTGTAAATTCCTGAACAGTAAAGTCACAACGCATAGTCTCAAACAACCGTCTTCCTATGCCGCAGCGATGATGATCAGACCTGACAAAGAAAAATCCGATATGCTGCGGTTTTCTTACGGCGATTACACCAACAAGGTCATCGCCGTCGAATGCGCCGTAAAAGTTCAGCGTTTTATTACGTTCGCCATCGTTCAGAGCTTTTCTAAACTGCCGTACTCCCTCCTCCGTATACAGCGGTGCGTCAAATTCGCAAAAAACGTCCCATATCAGCGACAGCGCCGAAGGCAGTTCATCCGCTGTAAGGCGTCTAACAGGATATTTCTGTGTATTGCGAGTCAGTGCGTACAGCGTCATATCAAGCATCTGACCGTTTTTAAAGGCATTGCGGCGCATTATACCCTCAAGACGAAATCCGGCCTTTTCAAGCACACGGCGAGATCCTGTGTTGTGGGCAAACGGTTCGGCGTAAATTCGTATTATATCAGTTTTGGAAAACACCATATCGCACACACGGACTACAGCAGCGGTCATTATACCTTTGCCCCAGTATTCCTCTGCAATATAATAACCAAGCTCCGCTGTACGGTAATGTATATTGCTACCGCGAAACGCGCCGATACTGCCAACCACCTTACCGTCGACCTCTATTGCATACGAAAAGGTACCGGAATCATCAGCCTTCAGCATAGAAGTTATGTAATCTCTTGCATTGTTTTCGGTATAAGGATATGGTAGGCCATCACGCAGATTATTCAGCACATTTACGTTTGAAAGTGCAGCCGCAAGATCCTTTGCATCGTCAATTTGCCATTTTCTTATTTTCATGTTCATCTTATTTTCCTTCCAAAAAGCCAGTGCTATTATCTACATTTATCTGCCGATATTTTAAAACTACATAGTTTTGTATTTAATCATATTATCACTTCAGATAAAAGCTGCTTACTACATTCTTTTTGCTCATTATATTTCTGTAAAATCCCACTGTCAAGTAATTCGAAAGATTGATTATACCAAAAAACGCTATGCAAAAGGCTTTGCCTCTCGCATAGCGTTTTAATTTTTTCACTGCCGAAATACGGGCACGATCCAAAATCAAGCTCGTATCGGCTTAAAACATGATCATAGGATCATTGACGATCGCGTAATCAGAATCTGTCGTTTACGTCCTCGATAATTTCCTGAGAACCGCCATGTGAAACGGTGGTACCGCTGTGAACATTCGAGTAAATAGTGTACTTGTTGCCCGCCTTATCAAAATAGACAAGATAAGAAACAGCATACACGGTAATAGCCGAACCGTCACGCGATGCAACGGTAAGTCTGAGCTGACCGTTGGTATTGACCGATTTAGAATCGAGTGCAAATACAGTACCGCCGAGATTATCGAGGGTAAGCTCAGCAGCCTTGTTGCTGTCTGCTGTATAGATAATACCCGATTTAATTAACGTATAACCTGCCGGCAATGTACGCTCGGTCAGGAAAGATACTTTCTTTCCGCCGTCGATCAGCGAAACATCGGTTATGTCAGAGATCGGCTTTGCCTCGGCAGCCGCGGTATTGACAACTGCAACCAGCGATACATTTGCGCCGACATAGAATGTGTACGAAGTTTCATAGCTGATAATGGAGTTATCATCGGCAGAATCGGCAATATGCCAGCCATAGAACTTTTCACCGTCATTCAGAATCGACTGATCAAATACAACTGTGATCTTTGTGTTGTATGAAAAACTGTCGCTTGTCGATGTGCCGTTGACAGTACCGCCGTTAACCTGAACGGTGTACTTTTTGGAAGCCTTTGAATACACCGCGCTGATAATTGTATTTTCATTGATCGTAATCTGTTCGCCGGCAGCCATCACAGTACCGTTGACATTCCATCCGTTGCAAACATAACCGTAAGAGAAAGGCAGTTCCGGCAGAGTGACATTTGAGCCAACCGCGACGGTGCAGGTAGAAATAGCCTTTCCTGCGCGTCCGTAGAACAGGACGACTGCTTTATCTGAACCGGTGGAGAAGAACACAGCTGTGTAATCAGACACGTTTGTGAGTTTAACATTCCAAACGGCATCAGTTGAAGCGACATTTCCGTTAGCGTCCATCCAGTAACCAAACTCATATCCGGCATTAGGAACTGCAGTCAACTCAACGATGTCTCCGACAATGTAATCGTCATTGTAATTATAAGGAGCGCCGTTAAAGAGTATGCTTCCTCCCTCTGTTGCCTTGATCTGAAGATCACTGTATGCGGCAAACGGGCCGAATACTGCACGAAGTACGGTTTTCTGATCGGTGAACTTAACATCGTAGGAAGGATCGGTAGAAAGCTTATTGCCATCGCCGTCGGTCCACTTTATGAACATATAACCGTAAGTATCACAAACAGCATTAAGGGTAATGCGCTCATCAATATAACGGGCGGAAGTAGCGTCGAACTCTTTTCCGTTGACCTCAATATGGCCGTTTTCGTTATGAGTAATGTCATACTCGCTCTCAACGGGCTGCTGAGCAACAACTGAAAGTGTAGACCAAATGGTAGTAACATTGTATTCGTAGGAGCTGAGTGCCAATCTGACACCGTCGAATCTATAATTCTCACCAACTACCGCTCCAACATTGCTGCTGCCGATATCAAAAATGGTGTAATTATCGGTATTGCGGACAATCTTTATTGATCCGAATGAATAGTTAATGGTATAGCTATTAGTCTGATAGTAGTTCTTGGAGATACAGGGATCTGTGATCTCTACATTATTCATAAACAGACGGTACGCTAAAACGACGTTGCCGTTATCATCCTTAACATGATAAATTCTGAACTCCAGACCGCCGACATGATAGCTCGAATAGCGGTATGTACTCCATTTATACTCGCCGTTAACTATCTCTGGGCTGGAACCGTTAGTTCCCTGGAATGTAAAAGTCGTAGTCCACTTAATACCGAGGTTATATGTATCGGTACTGATTCCGCCGCCGTTAGAGCCGACGCCGCCGTCAATGTAGCGGATCTCATTGTCTTTAATAGAAGACCAACCGCCTGAGCAGGAAGCAATAAAGCTGTTTTTGTTGAACGATCCGTTGTACTTGGTAAGCGGAGTTGAATGTTCAGCAAGAAAAGCGGAGTTATCGGTCGGAGCAAGAGCAACCTTATTAGCATCAGACTTGGTCAGATCGATTCCGGATTCCTCGGTAAGCCATGCATAGAAAGCTGCCGCCATTTCCTGATAACCGGTCTTGTTTGGATGGAGCTTATCGTCGAACCAAGACTCGTGCTGATAGGTGGTTTCATACATATTGTAGAGTTTTGCATCAAACATGGTTGCCAGTTCGGTGACCCACTCGCCCATCTTGCGAATGGTCTCGTCGGTCCACTCATCGTGGTAGTTCCACGGAGGCATTACGAATATGAACTGGGCATTTCCGGTATCACAGTTATTAACAATCTTGCTGTAATCGGTAATAAATTTCTGATGCCATTTTTCAAGATTGTCGCCGGTAAACATTACATTAGTGTTATAATCCTTGATATACTTGGCATCGTTTGTACCGAGCATGATAACTACAAGATCCGACTTCATGTTGCCGGTATAAGTAAACTGGTTCTGCAAACGGTACGGGAAGCCGTATCCGGCACCCTCAAATGCCGCAGCAGCGGAAACGCCGCCGTTGTAGCAGTCGTAGCTGTAGCCAAGCAATTCGTTCATATAATGTGACCACGTCTGATCGTGCTTAACGAGCGCGCCGTGAGTTATGGAGTCACCGATGAACGTAATACGGTACGGATCAACAGCATCGGAAAGATCAGTGTCGACAGAACGAATGTAAAGAGCGTTCAAACGGTTAATAATGACTCTTCCGTTTGATTTTGCCGGTTCAAAAGCAATGTTAGTCATGCTTGAGTCACGAATCGGATCAAAATCATAGTATTTACCGTTTATGGTCTTGCGGTCGCTTGTATAGCTTTCAAGACTCTTGAATGTTCCGTCGGCAAATGTTGCATAATCGTAAAGCGGAACGGGCTTTCCGTCAATTTTGAGTTCGATTGACGTATAGCTATCGGTATCTTCAAATGTGATAGAAAAGCGATACCATTGCATCGGGTTGAAAAGATTGAAGTTACTACCGCACATTTCGGTTACTGTACAAGTATCAATAATTCGTTTAATGTAAATGTAACCGCCGTCATATCCGACCATATAGCCATCTTTCCTATCAGCGTTGGTACGCAGATATACAGCCCAGTCGCCGGGTGACTTAAGGTCGAAAGTGATTGTCCTGTTTGTCATATCGGTACCGAAATCAAGACTTCCGGTATTGTAAAAACGGAGCGATTTATCCGACATATTCTTAGCAATTATATCGCTCTCGGTATTCCACGAGTCAGCGTCAAACACCCATGTCGGCATATTTCCGCTGTCGTAGGTCACGTTGTCGGCAGATGCCGATACCGCAAAAAGGCAGGAGACCATTGTGATGATCATACACACCGAAAGCACTGCGGAAAGCGCTCTGAAAGAAAATTTCTTCATTGTAAGATTACCTCCTTTTCCTTATGGATCAGACCGCGGCTGCGGTAGTAGTTGCGCTGTAGATCGGTGAGTAAATTGTAGTCAGCGATCCGTCAGCATCACGATAGGTCAGGTAAGAAACCAGACAGAATGTCGAACCTCCGGCGGTGCTGCCGATATTGACGCGCATCTGACCGTTGGCCGACTGGAACTTAGAAATCATTTTGCGTACGGTCGTGCCGTTTACACCGGCGAGCTTCAGCTTTGACGCATTGGTCGCGTCATTGGTATAGATTGCGCCGGATTCTACATACTCATAACCGTCGGGCATTGAACGCTCGATAAGGAAGCTGGCTACCGAGTCGTTTTCGATAAGTGATACATTTGTAACAAGTGTGATAGGAACGATTTCGGCGTCTTTGGTGGAGATAACGGCGGTAATTGTCGCCTCAGCACCTACAAAGAAGGTGTACTCCTCGTCAAAGCTGATAATGTCATCACCGCTCATCCATCTGGCAAATTTTTCACCGGTTGCAAGCAATTTGTTGTTAAACTTAACCGTAATCGGCGTATTGTAAGTATATGTATTATCGATCTCATCAACGGCGCCGACAGAAACTATACGGTAGGTAGTCTTGTTTTTCTCGACCGCCGCCTCGATAACCGTATCGGAAACAAAAGTAACTTTTTCACCCGCACCGTACAGTACACCGTCGACCATCCAACCTTGGCAGGTGTATCCGTAGGCAAAAGGCAGTCTCGGCATGGTTATCTCCTGACCTGCCTGGGTATTTATGACTGAAACCATGTTTCCGGAATAGTCTCTGAACATAACAGTAATATCATCGCCAAGCTCTGCATTATTTGCGGTAAATACAGCCGTGTATTTACTGGTGAAATTCATTATTATGTTGAGAGTTGCATCGCAGGAAACAATATTTCCGTTAATATCTGCCCAGTGACTAAATGTGAAGCCGTTGTCGGCAACAGCAGTAAAGCTCATATGCTTTCCGAGTTCGATCGGATTATTTTTGCTGTCGTTTACAAACAATTCGTTGCCACAGTAGATCTTACCGCCTGCAGTCGCTTTGATATCGTAGTCGGAAGTAACCCCGGCTATCAAAGCTTTTTCGGCGGCGATAATATAGTCATTGATCGGAGCAATTGCACTGACCATTCCGGCAGAACCGTTAGACTTGATGGAATTATATACGCTGCGAGCATACTCAATATCAAATGAATTGAGGTCATCGGTAAGATGTTCTGCAAAAGTTGCAAAAGCAGTCAGTGACGAGAAGCCGCAGTTTGACGACAGATGCGGTCTTGCAAAAGTCGGAAAGTTGCCGTTAAAATTACAGGCAAAATTTGCGGGGATCTGTCCGTACTGGCTGGATGTTATTTCGCTTGATGCGCGGAAGCCCACATTTACATATGCAAAGTCTGCATCCGTGGGAATATCGATGTATTTGGCAGTGGATCCGTCTGGCAGCGTCCATGTGATAACAGGATCATCATTCTTTACCGCACTGCTGTCTACAATGCCGTCGAAATTACGCTTTACCGATATCTTACGGTCAATATTTACAATATCGTACTCGTTCATCAGATAATGGCTCTGGAACTCGATCGTTCCGGGCTCATAACCGGTAGCATGAGTACCGAGTATCTTGTCGCCGAATTTAAGATACATTGTGGCAGTCGCATAGTCGGTCACGACCTTGAGTTTGCCGATAGACATCTCGGTATATCCGGTGGAAGGATAGTTTGTAAATGTATCATAGTGGAATGTGAAGCCGTTTGTAACGTCAAATCCCAGTTTTGATACGATATCAAGCTCCTTGCCGCCGTCAATCTTAAGGTAATGGTACCGTTCATTAAATCCGGTGCCATACATTCCCCCCATTTTTCCGGCTGAAATTACATCGTAATTTGTAGGCAAATTGTTCTCAAATGCAAAAGAAATTGACGTATTGTAATTTGTAGCCATGATAGTTGCAAGCTCTGCGTCATAATCGGTAGTCATTTCGAGAGCGGACGCACTGATGGATACAGCGCATACGACAATCGACAGGGCTAAAAATACCGACATGACCCGTTTGATTGCTTTTGTCATTGTGAAATT
>USQH01000020.1 GCA_900556765.1 uncultured Oscillospiraceae bacterium | reverse complement strand
CGGCGGAAAGAATGCGTCGGATATTCCGGTGGCCACCATAACCGAGCCGAACAACTACTACAACAGCACCGTTTGCAAGGCGCTCGGTCTGACCGTTCCCACCACCGTTAAGGCGACCGACGTTGCCGCCTGAGCGTCCGGAGAACAGAAAAAACCTATTAAATAAACTGATGAATTTTATGCCGTGCGGAGAAAGCATTTTCCGCACGGAGAAATGAGGATAAAGGCTGATATGTTGTTTTTTGCTACTACGATAGACGGTTTGCAAATGGGCTTGTGCTTTGCGGTGCTTGCCCTCGGCGTTTATCTTTCCTATTCGATACTGGATTTCCCCGATCTGTCGGTCGACGGAACATTTCCGCTGGGCGGCGTTTGCTGTACCATTATGATGCTGAAGCTCGGTATGCCGCCGATACCGGCGGTGCTGCTGACCTTTTTCGTGGGCTTGATTGCGGGAACGGTTACCGGCGTGCTTCATGTTAAATTCAATATTTCAAAGCTGCTGTCGGGCATCATAGTCATGACAGCGCTGCTGTCTGTTACGCTGGCGCTGACCACACTGCTGACCGAAAACGGCCAGACGACCACCATTTTCTCGTACCGCAGCCGCGATCTGGAGAGCATCTTCAGCGGCAAGCTTGCCAACCTGTTCGGCAGGGGCGGCAAGGACTACATGATACTTGTTATTTTGCTTGTTATTGCGATTATTGTAAAAATACTAATCGACCTGTTTATGAAAACCAAGCTGGGTTACATGCTGAGAGCCACCGGCGACAACGAAAAGCTGGTCGTCTCGCTCGGCAAGGATGTCGGCAACTATAAAATTCTCGGCATTGCCCTTGCAAACGGCTTTGTCGCAGTGTCGGGCGCGCTGTACGCTCATCTGTATATGCAGTACGACAACACAAGCGGCAGCGGCAAGGTGGTGCTTGCCCTCGCGTCGGTCATAATCGGACTGGCAATATTCTCACACCTGCGTATTTTCAAGGACACTACTGCAGTCATATTCGGCGCGGTAATATATTCGCTGTGCCTTAACTATTTGGTGCTTGTTGACCCCAACGGCATATATTTGAAACTGCTCAACGCAGTTCTCTTTGCTCTGATACTCGTACTCAATGACAAGACCGCATCGTTCTTTTCTGCGCGGTCAAAGCTGAGAAGGGGGGCGAAATAAGCATGATAAAATTACAAAGTATCGACGTTGTATTCAACGCCGGCACGGTAAACCAAACCAGGCTTTTCGACCGTTTTGATTTTTCAGTCAAAAAGGGCGATTTCGTTTCCATCGTCGGTTCCAACGGCTCCGGCAAAACAACCATGCTCAATGTCATCAGCGGAACCATTCCGATAAGCGGAGGAAGTGTGCTGCTTGACGGCGAGGACATCACCAATATGCCCGAATTTCGCCGTTATCGCCGTATCGGCCGCGTCTTTCAGGATCCGTCGGTCGGTACAGTACCGAGCATGAGCATAATCGAAAATCTGTCGCTCGCCGAAAATAAGGGCAAACCGTATTTGTTCAGCTTTGCGGTCGATAGGCATGCGCGCGACCGCTTTCGCGAGTCGGTGAGCAGTCTCGGACTGGGGCTGGAGGATAAAATGGATATTCCCGTCGGACTGCTTTCGGGCGGCCAGCGCCAGGCGCTGGCATTGCTTATGAGCACCATGACACCAATCGACCTGCTGTTGCTTGACGAACACACGGCGGCGCTTGATCCGCACACCGCAGAGACGATAATGGAGTTGACCGACCGCATCGTTCGGGAAAAGCAGTTGACCGCCGTGATGGTGACTCACAATCTGCGTTACGCCGTCGAGTACGGCAATCGCCTCGTTATGATGGATAAGGGCCATATCGTACTGGATAAGGCGGACGAGGATAAGCGTGACACCTCCACCGACGACATTCTGCACATATTCAATCAGATCAGTATCGAGTGCGGAAACTAAAACGCGCGCTGACGATTGAGCGAGCAGGTTAATAAAGAAATTCCTTTAGAAACAGAACGATCCCCTTAGCGGACTCTCGAATTGCTGTGCTTTTCGAGCGCCTGCCAAGGGGATTTTTGTGTTGTTGTAGGAGATTTTTGTGTCGTACCGGTCACCGGGCAACATCCGACGTCGGTCTCAGCGAATTGCTTTGCACCGCATGTTTTGTACCTGTTGCCGTTAACACGCGCCGTAAAATCGGCGCCCGTTTGGGAAACTGCGAAGCTCTGTGACTGCGTGTGCGTTCAGCCAAGAGCCAAGTTTATTTCGGCACATGGGACATAATATCCGGATTTATTTTGCACGGCTATACCCTCCGCATTTTGTACTCATGCAGAAGTCGTAAATTTGCGGTACTGTTTTTGATTACTGCGGAAAAAGCCACGGATAGTCAGTATTACGAATGACGCGACGGCAAGGTAATAAATAGGCAAGGCAAATGTCCACATGCTTTGAGGACAAAGCTGCCTGACAACGGCAGCGTCCAACAGAATGTAAATCAGAAGCCGATTGCTGCCAACAACGAACGGTCGGAGAATTGCAGCACGGAAAGCCACCAGCGCAACGCCCAACACCAGTTTCGGCGAATCCTTTGTGTTGCACATTTCTGTCCCGATCGTCACAAAACCGCAGAAATAAATTATGCCGTGACAGAACAGTGATATGAACACATCGCCCGGCGCGTAAGTTGCATATAGCGGCCCTCCCGCAATGATCATTGCCATGTAATAGAAAAAGCCTGCCATCAGCCCGGAGTATGCCGCCCAACTGTGCCACTGTCTTTTGGATATCAGTAAAATAATCGGAACTGCGAAATAAGCAACTGTTGAAAACTCCACGGGGAGCATGACAACGCCTTTTATAAAAGGGTACACGACACAATAGCGGAACATATTGCCGGACAGCAGTGCCACACACAGCGCAAACACGACCTTTTTTCGCTTTTTGTCCGGACATTTGCAAAGCTGATAAGCCAACACATTAATGCAGCCGAAGAATACAAGTGCAACTGCATTCAAACCGTACACGGTACTGTCACCTCAATTCAGGAACCAGCCCCAGGTGTGCCAGAATTGAAAGCTGCCGGCAGACAGGCTGCACACGATGTAAGACAGCACAAAGCAGGCGGCAAACAGCGCCAGCGACACCAGCGCCACGGATCGCAGACGGCGCTTGGACTTTGGGGTGAACTGCGGATTTATCGCCAACGTGGGAAGAGTGGCTTCACCGGAAGCACCGGCCAACGCATTATGCTGAAAGCGCCCGAAGGAGCGGACAAGCTGGCGCAGGAACGCTGCATAGTAGACGCAGCCGACAACCATTAACACGGCGAGCGCCGCGAAGGAAAACGCCAAAATTGCGCCGCACCAGTACGGCATCGTGGGAATCAGATTGTGGATGTTCAGCCCACATAAAAGGCAAACTGTAAGCCCTGCAAATGATATGGAAGCGGCAACCATCACAATCTCCCATGCCGCCAGCAACACAAAAAACAGTCCTGCAAACATATCGACAATGCACAGACCGACAATTACAAGCGGCTTACTTCCTTTCTTGTGCTTTGGGGCTACCGTTTCGCCGAACTGTGCGGCAAGTGCAGTCGGATTGCCCAGCTTGGCGGCAATCTCTTCTTCCGAATAACCGTCGGCCTGCTTAAAAGCAAAGTGCTGTTCATATTCCGCTATCACATCGTCGGCATCGGCAATATTGTTTTTGTGCAGTTCTGTTGCAAGCTGCGTTATAAACTCATTTTTTGTCATCGCTCTCATCCTCCAACAATGTTTTGACAGATTGTGAAAACTTAAAATACTCCGCGCGGTCACTCCGGTATGTTTCCCGTCCAAGTTTCGTGAGCTTATAATATTTGCGGGGCGGCCCGCCGCTTTCTTCTTGCAGATAGGTGGTAAGCAGCCCGTCTGCTTTCAGCTTTCGCAGAATCGGGTAAACCGTTCCGTCTGCAATATCGATGTGGTTGGAGAGAAAAGCGGATATTTCATATCCGTAGCAATCGCGTTTGTGCAGCAGCGACAGCACACAAAGCTCCAGCACTCCTTTTTTGTATTGCGTGTTCATGTGCAGCTCCTTTCATATTTCATTCCTTCACTACTATATTATATACAGTAGTTAGAAATGTCAAGTGGATTTATAAAAAAATCAGGGGCGGCAGGAATTTTCCTGTTGCCCCTGTTAATCAACCTAATAATCAAGTCTATGTTTGCAATTTCGCACGGCTCTGCTACGCAGATTATTCATTAGATTGATACACGATGTTCGGGCGTCGGCTTTCGGTTCTTCGGCAATTTCCTCCGCTTCTGCATTTGCTCTATCCACCGAGAGAGATTTCCCTCCACCTGCCGACATCCGTTTAATCACCGATACACAATATTCATTCCCTTTAAGTACAGCGGTTTTATGGGTGCTTTAGCTATGTCGCCGGGACGGCAGTTGACATTGCTGACATCTACGGCGGTGTGGCTGCCGTTTGAGAAACAGGGGCAGTCCGTCTCCGGCCGGCTTGAGGATACGATCAACGGCGAAGGCAAGGACTATGGCCTTGAGTTGGTCAACAAAAGCTCCCTATAGAAATTATGCAGAACACCCCGCACCGTGCGTTTACAGGACGCATGGTGCGGGGTGTTTTTGCGTTTTAAGGTGAATACAAATTGCAATTTATCTTTTCACCGTAAATTTATTACAAAAAAGATCGACTGCTGCGTAAAGGACAGCATATACTACTGTTGCAACAATAACCATTTTCCAATTTATATTACCGGTTAGTAGATACTCTGCTACAGTATAGATAATACAAAAAACGCCTGTGCTTATTAAATATTTCATCCTTTTTTGCACTCCTTTTCATTATAGAGTTTTTAACAAACCACAAAACGGAAATTTGTCACTGATCAATAAGCTCTTCAATTTTGGCTATATCAGTAAGATGCAATGTCCCGCCAAATTGCAATTGTAGAGCATCTTTTTCAAATGAGCAGATTACGACATTGCGATAAGCGTCATCTCGAAAATCAAGAAACCCTCTTATCAAGCCCTCTCTTTTGGCTAACGCTATTTGTACAGGTTTATTGCAGAAAAATTCTCTGCTGACTTCTTTTATACAGGACTTCTTCGGTTCATTTTCTTCGATTGGTAAGACGGATGTGATATATTTTTTGCCAATCATTCCGTATACACTGTACGCTTTATCTGAATATTGATAATAGTACAGGAAATCTTGATCTTCTGCGATGATATAGACACCGTACACGCCGTCGTTCCAACCTGCAAGTTCTATATCATAGCGATGATTCCCAAAGTCATGGACTTCACGATTTAACGCTTCTGTTTTTTTTATTTTTTTTATATTATCTGAACTTGCAGCGTTTCCGACTAACTCATCTACACTAATGTCAAAAACGGATGATAGTTGCAACAAATTATCAATCTCGGGAACGCCGCCGTTTGCTTCCCATTTGGCAACCGCAGAACGGGATACATTTAGTTTTTCTGCAAGCGTTTCTTGCGTGAATCCTCTTGCGCTTCTTAACTGCTTTATTTTTTCTCCTATTGTCATAACAATGCGCCCCTTTATTCTTTGTTCTCTCCGAGTATAGTATATTACTGCACATGTTGATCGTCCATATACGCATTGTGACAATGCTGTTACGTATCGTAACAGTTGATGATCAAGCGCAAGAATATGGGTAATGGATTACTTTTTTCAAGCTTTTTATTTAATTATAACATAGTTTTTGAATAAAACTACCTGCTTCAACAAATTGAAAGCAGCTTTAGCCCTGTACTGCATAAGAAATGCAGTACAGGGCTTTTTCTCGTTTTCAGCGATTTTGGGTGGGACATTGGATGCCCTGTACGCAGGGTGCATTTTTGCACTTTACGGAATCGGAAAATATCTGTAATTGAAGGAAAAATCACTTTGTTTATTATGATAAGAGCCGTATCGAAGCACTTTCCGATACGGCTCTTATCATTTTTATGCGTAGATTATTTCAGTGTTTACGGCTTCCATAGCCCGGTTACAAATATTGTTCATCCTGCCGACCCATTCCATCGGATCGGGGACTTTCAGCGCCTCCGTGATGCCTTCCGTCTCTGCCATCTGCTTTACCGGCCGAGAGAACATTTTTTCTGCCTGCCGACATCCGTTTAATCACCTGTACACAATATTCATTCCCTTTAAGTACAGAGGCTTTATGGGTACTTTAGCTATGTCGCCGGGACGGCAGTTGACATTGCTGACATCTACGGCGGTGTGCAGCATGCCTATTTGCCCCACTACCGGGCAAAGCCGACCGCCGATCTCGACATATATTTTTTTGCGCCGCAGTATTCTGTACATTCCGGAGAAAATGAGCCGTAAACAGTCGCAAAACCGCGTTACGCCGCTTTGCGATGTCACGCCCAATCCGTTGAAACGGCCGATCGGGATGATTGCGATGCGTGTGTTCTTTTTCGCTTTCCAGATTGCGCCGTAGCCTGCGGTGTGACCCTTCGGCAGCAGGCGAACCGTATCAATCTGAGACTCCGCATAGCCGACAGGGCGCAGTTCCGTACGAAAAGTCATTCTGCCCAAAATGGCTGAACCGAGCCGCACCCCATCGCAGTGCATATCGGGAAAGCGCAGAAACGCCGCGGAGCCGCAGCAGTGCACCGTTCCCGTTTCGTAGCCGGCTGCCCTGATTTTTGCCACGGTATTCATGAATGTGTTAAACTCGGTCTTTGTGCGTCGGGCGCAGGTCAAGGCACAGTCAAAATGCGTGTATATTCCGCTTATTTTAATGTGTTCAGCGTTACGATACACTTGCAGAACGTCATCGGTGTTTTCAGGCAAAAAGCCGTATCGCCCCATACCGGTATCGATTTTTATGTGAATTTCCGCTGAGACCGAACGCTGAGCCGCAAGCTCATCAATCAGCGCGGCCGCACTGATCGAACCGACTGTCAAAATGACATTCATGTCAATCAAGCGGCTGATTTCATCGGCGTTTTCGACAGAGCGCAGCATCAAAATCTGTGATGACTCAAAACCGTTTTTGCGCAATGTTTCCGCTTCATGCACCTCGGTCACGCAAAAGCGGTCGATGCCATGCACCGCAAGCAGCTTCACCAGAGGCAAGAGACCCAGACCGTAGCCGTCTCCCTTTAACACTGCCCAAATCGGTGTTTTGCCTGCCTTTTGTTTCAAAAGCTCGATGTTATAAATAAGGCTTTCGTTGTCTACAATATATGTGTTCATTGTTTTGTCCTTGTGCGTCGCATCACATAAAATGCGCAGTTAAACCGGGTTCGAGAGCATACTGAAAATCAAACTTTTCCAAAAATACCTGCGTGCTGAATATGGTAATAGTAACCTTTGGGATGATATTACCATAAACAATCTGCAATGTAAATGTTTTTTTTACAACAAGGCAGTCTTTTTTCTGTTTTTTACGGCTTTTCGTGCTAATTTTTATATGCTTCTTGTAAATTTCTGTTGGTTTAAGACGCATTATGTTTCAACTGAAAATCGCGCGAAACCCTTAATATATAAAAAACTCGCATTTCTGCGAGTTTTTTTATGTGACTGTGCGGTAAATAGACAAAACGAACGGGATAGCGGCACAGCGCCTTTACTTAGCGCTCCGTGCGCCCTTTTCGGATGCGTGCAGTCGCTTTACATCCGCCATGATCTCGTCAAACTGATCGGGTGTGACCGACTGGGCGCCGTCGCACAGCGCCTTTTCGGGATGGTTGTGTACCTCAACCATCAGTCCGTCGGCGCCGCAAACGACCGCCGCTTTTGCCATCGGGCGCACAAGCGACGAAATACCGGTCGCGTGGGACGGGTCAATTATCACGGGCAGGTGAGTCTTTTCCTTTAATATCGGCACGCACGAAATGTCGAGCGTGTTGCGTGTTGCCGTCTCGTATGTGCGTATGCCGCGTTCGCAGAAAATGATGTTGGTGTTGCCTCCGGCGGCGATGTACTCCGCCGACATCAGCCACTCCTGAACGGTGCTGGCGAGACCGCGCTTGAGCAGTATCGGCTTGTTGCACTTGCCAAGCTCGCTGAGCATATCAAAATTCTGCATATTTCTGGCGCCGACCTGGATAACGTCGACGTCGTTGTACAGGTCTATGTATTGCAGCGATGTCAGCTCGGTTACAATGGGCAAGCCGGTCGCTTTTTTTGCCTTCAGCAGCAGTTCGATGCCTTCGGCTTTCAGTCCGCGGAAAGCGTAAGGCGACGTGCGCGGCTTAAATGCGCCGCCGCGCAGCATGGTCGCCCCTGCAGCCTTGACTCGACGTGCGACCTCGACGATTTGTTCCTCCGTCTCGACTGAACAGGGGCCGGCGATAACGGCGAAACTGCCGTCGCCGACAGCGGTATTGCCGACCTTTATGACCGAGTCGTCGGTGTGAAACTTGCGGTTGACAACCTTGTAGGGCTCCGTCACGCGGCGCACGGCGTCGACGATGTCAAGCTGGTCAAGCTGATCAATGTCGATTTTTGACGTGTCGCCGATAAGTCCGAGCAGAGTTGTCTCCTGTCCGCGTGAATAGTGTATATCAAAGCCCTGCTGTTTTATTGACGAAATCAGCTCGTCAATCTTTTCCTGAGGCGCAGATTGCTTTAAAATTACGATCATTTTTATTCTCTCCGTTCCACTTGGTGTATTATCTTTAAATTATAACATACAAGCTATATTTTTGTAAACTATTTACTTTATGTAATTTTGGTGTTAAACTTTAAACATTAAATCTTTGGGGGAAGAATAATGATAATTGAAAATCATAAAATATCTGACATATATCCGCAGGTGCCGGATCACGGCGCTTACATTACTACATACTTCATGAACTGTTCCAACGAGATTAATTTCGGCAAGCGGCCTGCCATTGTAATTTTTCCCGGCGGTGCATATTGGTTCACGTCCGACCGCGAGGCCGATCCGGTCGCAATGAAGTACGTTTCCGCCGGATATCAGGCTGTGGTAGTGCGCTACACCTGCGTTAACTTCGGCGATAGATACGCCCCGTATCCGCAGCAGCTTCTTGAGGGCGCGGCGGCTATTCACTATGTTCGCGAGCACGCCGAGGAGTGGAATATCGACCCCCATAAGGTCGCGGTAATCGGCTTTTCGGCAGGCGGCCATCTGGCAGGCATGATGAGCACGCTGTACGGCGAAAAGGTGGTTTGCGACACCTTCGGCACTGCTGCCGAGGATATTCGTCCCGACGCAACCGTGCTGTCGTATCCCGTTGCAAGCGGTTACGATTACGGTCACCGCGAGTCTATAAAAAATTTGCTTGGCGAGACTGTCGTAAATGACGAGACAATGCTTAAAAAGGTGTCCATACCCGATAATGTCACGCCCGACACGCCGCCGACATTCATTTGGACGACCTATGACGATCATTGTGTGCCCGCAAAAAGCTCCATGCGTATTGCCGAAGCCATGATGAACGCAGGCGTTGAATGTGAACTGCACGTTTTCCGTCACGGCGACCACGGGTTGTCGGTTGCCGATCGCACGGTAGCCAACTCGCCGGAGAGCGTCATGCGTGCAGACAATAAGCACGTTGCCCACTGGGTAAAACTGAGCCTTGAGTGGCTTTCACAGGTACTAAAGGACTGAAAAACGACCTATTTTAATCTTACAGGGAGATTGTTTTGATGGAATATTTATACGATCTGCACGTTCATTCAAATGAATGCAGCCGTTGTGCCGTTTCGCCTCTGATCGACATGGTGCGCGCCTACAAGGAGGCGGGTTACGCAGGATTTGCGATAACAAACCATTTTCTGCGTGGCTACAACTGCGTGCCCGACGGACTTGACTGGGCGGGCAAGATGCACTGCTATTGGGATACCTACACCGAGGCAAAAAAGGTAGCCGATGAGTTGGATTTTGACCTCCTTTTCGGCATCGAGGAAGGCTACGGAATGGCTCAGGAGGTGCTTTTTTACGGCATCGACCTTGACTTTTTACTGCAAAATCCCGATATGTGCAGTATACCGATCGAGGAGCTTTGCGAGCGTGTGCGCCGCTACGGCGGCTTTTCAAGTCATGCCCATCCTTACCGCGACCGCGATTATATCCCGAAAAACGCTGTTAAAATGGATTTGACTGCGCTTGACGGTCTGGAGATATACAACGCGCATAACGACGGCAACGCCGATGAACTGGCGGAGAAAAAGATGCGTGAGCTGGGACTTGCATACACCGCCGGCACCGATAATCACGGTACAACATGGCTTAAGGATGCTAAGGGCGGTATCGCTTTTAACCACCGAGTCCGCACCGGCGAGCAGTTGGTTGCAGCCCTGCGCGCCAAAGAGGGCCGAGTTGTCAAAAACAGCGAGTTTAAATAATATTTAAATTTGTTTTCAATGCTTTTTTTCGGTCAATTTGCCATTTAGCCTTATGCTCCGCCATATACTTTGCTTGACAGGTTTTCAATCAACTGGTATAATTTTTCTATTATGCAGTGTTCGGCCATACCGAGTTTTTGCGGATAGGGGAACGGATACGCGGCGACCGATAGGAGAGTCAGAATATGAGTAAGTACAGCGGCAAAACCCTTTACCGCCTCAGCGCGGCACAGTCATTGATTCGGTGGGCGGAGATGTTCTCGATCGAGCCTCGCAAAACGAGAGAGAATAACATACTCGGAATGTATGTGTTGGTTGAGCGCGACGCTGACGCAGATGCGCTTGAGCGCGCTTTTAACCACCTTATTGCACATAACGACTCGCTGCGCCTGCGCGCGGTGAAGACGTCACACGGTATACGTCAGTACATTGCCGATGTGGAATATGAGCATCTTAATCGACTGACCGTTCGTGATATGGCTGAGTTTGATGATCTGACCACGCGTTTGTCCGAATTTGACGAGTGGGGCATTGGTAAATACGACTGCCCGCTTTACTGTGCAAAGTTGGTCAGAATTGAGGAAAATAACGGCTGTGCGCTTGTCATGCGCTTTTATCACAGTCTTATTGACGGGTACAGCGTTAAACTCATTTTTGAGCGGATAAAAGCCGCATATACCGAGGTCGCTGCCGGCGACGAGCCGAGCGCTCCCGCAAAGGAATACTCAATACTGCGCCATTTTGAGACGCAAAAGGCATACTCCGAGTCGGAAAATCATAATGACGACCGTAAATTCTGGTGTCGTGCGTACAATCATCAGCGAAAGTACAGCTTTCCCGCCGGCTACCGCGCTCATAAAGGCGACTGCGCCGCTCTGCCGATCAGGATCGGCGGCGAGCTTTACGGCAAGCTTTCCGCGCTTGCAAAGGAGTGTCGCTGCTCAACACAGTCGCTTATGATGACTATTGCCGCCGTTACGACCTATGTTGTCAGCGGCAAGGAAAATTTCTGCATTTATTCGATGACGCACGGCAGACGCGACGCTGTATTGAAAAAGACGATCGGCTGTATGATGAATACCGTGCCCGTCTTTTACGATATCGGCGTGCTCGAAAACGAGCCGATGCACGACGTGATACGCAAGGCATACGCCGAGGCTCTTAAGTGCCTTACTCACGGACGGCTGCCCATGGGCGAGCAGGTTCCCCTTTCCTACAAGGAGCCGATAAAGCACCTGTTCAATTTTAACCACGGCTGGATGCTGTTCAGTACGATGGAATACGGCGCAATGAAAAACGGCGATAATATCAGAACGAGTATGCTGCCGGTGGTCAATTTGCCGCACCAAATGTACGTTGCAATGTTTGAAAACAGCGACGGTATAATGCTGCGCGTGAATTATCAGACTCGCAAATTCACCGAGAAAAAGATGAAAGAGCTGGCGGACGTATACATAAAAGTGTGCGAAATGATTGCCGATGACACCGATGTTACGCCTGCGGCGATTGCCGACCGTCTCGGAGGAAAGCGCCGTAAATAATTGCCGCAATATCCTTTGTCAAAAGTGTAAAAGAGCGTCAAAAAAGACAAAGTGCGGCGCACATTCTTACGGCAGCGAAAAAAGCCGTAGGATAAACAGTTGATTATAGATTATAATTAAAGCAAAAACGAGCAGACTCAAACAATTACTTGAGTCTGCTCGTTTATTTTAACTGCTTTGTGTTGCCGATATGTTTGTAGCCCGACTTTATTCCGGTACGATACGGCTCATACCGTTTATTCGATACCGCCGATATGTTTTCCATTCGCTCTCGGTTACGCCGATGACAGCCGAATATAGTATAAACAACCGTCTTTTGTCCATATGGCGAGCGTGCAAAGAACGCCGTAAACAGCATAAATAAACAAGATTGTTAAATTTTTGTCTTTTATTATGCTTTATACTTGAAAATGCGGCGTATTTCGGGTAGAATATTAAATGTGCAAAAATGCGCTGAATATGCGCTAAATATGTTTTACATTATATTATATAAAAAGGAAGGTAAAATTCATGACAGCAATCAACAAGAAGACCGTTGACGATCTGAAAGTCAGCGGCAAAAGAGTTCTCGTTCGCTGCGATTTTAATGTTCCGCTCAAAGCCGGCGTGATCACCGATGAAAACCGCATCGTCGCCGCTCTGCCCACCATCAAAAAGCTCATCGCCGACGGCGCAAAGGTCATCCTCTGCTCCCATCTCGGCAAGCCGAAGGGCGAGCCTAAGCCCGAGCTTTCCCTCGCTCCAGTCGCAAAGCGCCTGTCCGAGCTGCTCGGCAAAGAGGTCGTATTTGCCGCTGACGACAATGTCGTCGGCGAAAACGCAAAAGCAGCCGTCGCAGCTATGAAGGACGGCGACGTCGTACTGCTCCAGAACACACGCTACCGCGCTGAGGAGACAAAGAATATTGCCACATTCAGCGAGGAGCTCGGCTCCCTCGCCGATATATTCGTAAACGACGCTTTCGGCGCCGCTCACCGCGCTCACTGCTCGACCGTCGGCGTAGTTGATTACGTTGACGAGGCTGCCGTTGGCTACCTCATCGGCAAGGAGCTTAAGTTCCTCGGCAACGCCGTTGACAACCCCGAGCGTCCTTTTGTATGCATCCTCGGCGGCGCAAAGGTTGCCGACAAGCTGCTGGTTATCGAGAACCTGCTTAACAAGGCTGATACGCTTATCATCGGCGGCGGCATGAGTTATACATTCCTGGTCGCTCAGGGGCACCATGTCGGTCAGTCGCTCGTCGACAACGAAAAGATCGACTACTGCCGCGAAATGCTCAAAAAGGCAAAGGAAAAGGGCGTTCAGATTCTCCTGCCGGTCGACAACGTAGCTACAAAGGGCTTCCCCGATCCTATCGACGCTCCGATCGAGACAAAGGTATTCCCCTCCGATGAGATCGACGCCGACTGGATGGGCCTCGACATCGGACCCAAGACCGCCGAAATGTTTGCCGACGCTGTTAAATCGGCTAAGACGGTCGTTTGGAACGGCCCGATGGGCGTCAGCGAAAACCCCGCTCTCGCCAACGGCACCAAGGCTGTCGCAAAGGCTCTTGCCGAGACCGACGCCGTTACCATTATCGGCGGCGGCGATTCCGCTGCTGCTGTCAACAACCTTGGCTACGGTGACAAGATGAGCCACATCTCCACCGGCGGCGGCGCTTCTCTGGAGTTCCTGGAAGGCAAGGAACTGCCCGGCATTGCCGCAATGGACGACAAAAACTGATCAGATTATACAAAATTCGGAAAGCATACCCTTTTCAGCGGTATGCTTTCCTACTGTGAAGGAGTTATATTACAATGAATAAAGCTGTACGCAAGGCGGTAATCGCCGGCAACTGGAAAATGAACAAGACCCCCGCGGAGACCACCGCGCTCATTAACGAAATGAAGCCGCTCGTAAAGGACGCCGACTGCTCGGTTGTTCTGTGCGTGCCTTATGTTGACATCTGCGCAGCTCTGGACGCCGCAAAAGGTTCCAATATCGAGATCGGCGCCGAAAACTGCCACTGGGAACATTCCGGTGCCTACACCGGAGAGGTCAGCGCCGATATGCTCGCCGCAATGGGCGTTAAATACGTCATCACCGGTCACAGCGAGCGCCGTCAATACTTCGGCGAGACTGATGTTACCGTTAACAAGCGCACTCTTGCCGCTGTCAACGCCGGTCTGACCGCTATCGTCTGCGTCGGCGAGATGCTCGAGCAGCGCGAGCAGGGCGTTACCAACGAGCTGGTCGCCATGCAGGTAAAGATCGCTCTCGGCGGTATCACCAAGGAGCAGCTTGACAAGATCATCATCGCCTACGAGCCTGTATGGGCCATCGGCACTGGCAAGACCGCTACCGCAGAGCAGGCCGAGGAGGTCTGCGCGGTCATCCGTCAGACCGTCGCATCCGTTTACGGCAACGATGCTGCAGAGACTCTGACCATTCAGTACGGCGGCTCGATGAACGCAAAGAACGCCGACGAGCTGGTTTCCAAGGTCAATGTCGACGGCGGACTCATCGGCGGAGCGTCTCTCAAGGCCGAAGACTTCTCCATCATCGTCAAGGCAGCAAGCAAGTAATTTTACGCCTATTATCAAAAAGGAATGAACAGTATGAAAAAACCGTTGGTTTTAACTATTATGGATGGCTTCGGTATCAATCCCGGAGCAAAGGGCAACGCCATTGAGGCGGCGTCCACCCCGCGTCTGGACAAGATATTTGCCGAGAACCCGACCACTCAGATCGGCGCTTCCGGCATGGATGTCGGTCTGCCGGACGGTCAGATGGGCAACAGCGAGGTCGGTCATACCAATATCGGCGCCGGTCGCGTCGTTTATCAGGAGCTGACCCGCATTACCAAGGCGGCAAACGAGGGCGAGTTCGATAAGAACGAGGCATTCCTCGGCGCCGTTGAAAACTGCAAGAAAAACGGCAGCGCCCTGCACCTGATGGGACTGCTCTCCGACGGCGGCGTTCACAGCCATATCGAGCATATGTACGGTCTGGTTGAGATGGCAAAGCGCGCCGGACTGAGCGAAGTTTATATTCACGCTCTGCTTGACGGACGCGACGTGCCGCCGGCAAGCGCCGCCGACTTTATTGACGCCGCGAACAAGCGTCTTGCCGAGATCGGCGTCGGAAAAATTGCTACCGTAATGGGTCGCTTCTACGGCATGGACCGCGACAACCGCTGGGACAGAGTGGGCAAGGCGTATGCCGCGCTGGTATACGGCGAGGGTAACCACACCGCCGACGCCGCGGCAGCCGTGCGCGAGTCGTACACGGTCAAGGACGAGGACGGCAAGTTCCTCACCGACGAGTTTGTTTTGCCGACCGTTGTTGACGGCACAAAACGCATTGCGAGCGGAGACAGCGTGATCTTCTTCAATTTCCGCCCCGACCGCGCCCGCGAGATTACACGCACATTTGTTGACCCCGATTTTACCGGATTTGAGCGCCGCGGCGGCAAGCTCGACGTTTACTACGTCTGCATGACTCAGTACGACGCTACCATGCCCAATGTCGAAGTCGCATTTAAGCCGCAGTCGCTGGCCAATACCATGGGCGAGTACCTCGCCAAAAACGGAAAAACTCAGCTTCGTATCGCCGAAACCGAGAAATACGCTCACGTCACTTTCTTCTTTAACGGCGGCGTTGAAAAGCAGTTTGACGGCGAGGACAGAATACTGGTTGCTTCTCCGAAGGTCGCTACCTACGATCTTCAGCCGGAGATGAGTGCCGTGCCCGTTTGCGACAAGGTTTGCGAAGCGATCGAAAGCGGCAAATACGATGTTGTTATCCTCAACTTTGCCAACTGCGACATGGTCGGTCACACCGGCGTGTTTGAGGCGGCAGTCAAAGCAGTCGAGACGGTCGACGCCTGCGTCGGCAGAGTCGCCGATTCGACCGTTAAAATGGGCGGCGTAATGTTGCTGACCGCCGACCACGGCAATGCCGACCGCATGATCGACACCGACGGCACCCCGTTCACTGCACACACCACCAATCCCGTACCGTTCACGGTTATTGGAATGGACTGCAAGCTCCGCGAGGGCGGCAGACTGTGCGACATTGCTCCTACCATGCTGAAAATTATGGGCATGGAGCAACCGAGCGAGATGGACGGCAAGTCGATCATCGTCGACTGAACCGATATCGGTAGGGCCAATAGATAATTATAATTGCCTGTTAATGATATGCACCTCAAAAGTGTTGAAATTTTGGGGTGCATATTTTAATTACAAAGCATGAAAAAAGCAAAAAAATCGAGTGTTTGCATACGGCTCTCAGACCGTTCAAAAACACTCGTTTTTTATGTTGAATATATCAACAAATATATTTATAGTTTAATCATACTTAGCCCAAAATTCTTTAGCCAGCGCTTCGTATTTATCAGGTTCAACGTAATAACTCATACCGTGATCGGCTCCGGGGACGATCAGCAGTTGCTTTGGTGCTGCGCACGCGGCATAGTTTTCAAAAGTCATTTCAACCGGAACGAAGTGGTCGTTTGCTCCGTGAATGAACATAACGGGTACATGCGAATTTCTGAGGGCGTCAACGGTGGAATAATCGCCGGAACCCATGAGTATTTTTTGCCTGCACAACGCATCGGCGATGGCTCCGCGTATTCCGTAAACGACGTGCAGATTTTTCCGTGCAATGTGTTTCCAAATAGCGCTCGGCGACGTAAAACCGCAATCAGCCATTATTCCGTGTACGTTTGCCGGCAGTTCAAGTCCTGACGCCATCAAAACGGTAGCCGCTCCCATTGAAACCCCTGCAAGATATATGGGCATATCGTTTCCGCAGCGGCCTATTACCCATGTTATCCAATCAAGGCAGTCAAAACGTTCGGTGAGACCGAAACCCATATATTCGCCGCCGCTGTTGTTTTGACCGCGCTGCTCAACGTAAAGCACGCTGCAATTATTGTTGTGCCAGAAATCGGAGACCATTCCGAAATCCTTGTGCCATGAGGAGCGCCATCCGTGGACTGCAATAATAACTCTTTTTGCATTTTCACACGGAATAAAGTGACCGACCAGCTTTTCACCGTCGTGGCTGATTATTTCTACCGTTTCGTTATCGTGCTCTTCGAGTTGTTTTGATGTCTCTTCAACTTTCTCCAAAAAGCCTTTGTCGGACTTTGTGCCGGAAATAAGCTTATCTGCCTTTTTCATAAATTTCGGCATTTCGCGGTCAAGAGCCGTGTTGACAAGATACTTTGTGGTGATATATGCGGACAGCGATACTGCCGCGACAGCACCTACTGCAATTCCGGTTAGTTGCACTATTTTTTTAGATGATTTGTTCATAGTATTTCCTCCTTTTAATTTTAATCAAGTTATGATTTGCGGCACATAAAAATACGATACTGATTTTTTGTCCGTGATGTGCAGACACTTTTTGGGGAAAGATATCGTCTGTCATGTAAAATACACGTGTTTGCTTTCCGATAAGTCACTCGGCCTTTAGATGGTGTCGGACTGAACAAAGCTTTGCTTATGAACGTGCATGGAAATCACTTTCGCCCCGAAAAAATATAGTAATATCATCGTCACTTTTTCAAAAAAACTGATTTTCCCGTTCACGATGGTGTCAGGTTTTATTTTTACCGTTTTATCACCGTTAATTTATAATATTTTTCATAACATTTACATTATACCACAAAATTTTATTCCTCGTCAAAAAACTGTTATTTTTTCATTGAATGGTAGCCTGATTAAAGACGGCTTTTCAAATTTTCGGCTCAATATGTGCTTTTTACAGATCGAAGCTCCGTATTTGTCAGCGCTTTTGTGTCTGAATGGCCGGCCGTGTTCTACGGAGCGTTTATTGTAATATATCGGTCGAGACGTTAAAATGAA